>JBNKHS010000006.1:0-23608 GCA_050290485.1 Promineifilaceae bacterium (SeqCode)
ATTCGCGCCGATCTGCAACCTGCCATCATTACCATTATCATTTCCTTCTTTTTGCCCATCGCTATCTTTTTGCCGTTATTGCTCATGATTAACCAGCTTACAAGCAATATCATTGCGCCAGCAAGCCTTATTGGCTTGATTGGCGCCATTGTAGCAATGACACTCGTTGTTGACCCCTTTTCTATTCCGTTGGCTCTATCATTCACGATGATGGGCACGTGGAGCTTTGTTGTGCTTTGTCTTGGCGTTTTCCTGGCGCAAATGTTGGCAGCTAATTTAAGCCGATCCAGTTTACGTCATCAACAACGCAATCGGGAGTTAGCTATTTTAGAAAAGTTAGGTAAGGAGATTATTGAATCGCCTGTAGATGGATCACAATTGGAACAACTACTTACAGTGCAATTAGAATCATTATTTGCTCGCGCACGCGCGATGATTCATTTATTTCCGCCCGCATCTGAAGAAGAAAAACAGGAACGGCCGTATTTCACGCTAACTTATCCTACCGAACTGCAAGTCGAGGAGGCCCATTGGCAAAATTTGCAGCAAACATCGGAAGATTATCTCATCTTGCCCAAACAAAAGTTGCCCCAAGGCAAGCAACATTTTGGGGACTTATTCCTTGTTAAAATTACAGTACCAAATGAAAAGGGTACACCACATTGTGTAGGTGGTATTTATGTGCATCAACCTCGCTCCTTGCGTTCTGTAGAAGAACGGCTGCCTACAATTATAGAGCTTGCAGGCCAGATTGGCGCAGCATTGTACCGTGCGCAAGTTCATGCAGAGACACTTGCCTATCATAAAGTTACGCAAGAATTAGAGTTTGCAGGCCACATCCAAGCTAGCTTTTTGCCGAAACATATTCCACAAATTGATAACTGGGATATTACAGCAAGGATCATTCCAGCACGGCAAACTTCAGGGGATTTTTATGACTTTGTGGATTTGAAAAACGGCCGTATTGGGGTTGTCGTTGCTGATGTGGCAGACAAAGGAACAGGAGCCGCTTTATACATGGCGCTTAGTCGTACACTCATCCGTACCTATGCCATGCAATATCCTGAGGATCCTGGCAAAGCTTTACAAGCAGCCAATGAGCGCATTTTAACCGATACAGAATCGGACCAATTTGTTACCGTCTTTTTGGGCATCCTTGATCCCCAAAATGGGCAATTTACCTATGCCAATGCGGGACACAATCCACCAATCATTGCTGGTTCTCAAGATGCACAGCTCACCAAAACCGGCATTCCGCTGGGCATGTTCGAAGAGATGAATTGGGAATCGGAAACTATCCACCTACACATGGGCGATACACTTACAATGTTCACCGACGGCATTCCTGAAGCACAAAATGAGCAAGATGAAGAGTTTGGGGATAATCGACTAATCAATGTATTACGGTCGAACCTTGATCATGGTGCACAAGACATTGTAGATAAGCTGGTTACGGCCGTACAAAAATTTACAGGCAATGCTCCCCAATTCGATGACATCACTGTAATGATCATCCAAAGAGATTATTAAGGTGTGTTGTTAGTACCTGGTGGTGGCGGAATTGTTGCGGTGGGCGGCAATGACGTACCTGTTGGCCTTGGCGGTTGTGATGCGGGGCGTGGTGTATTTGACGGTGTTGGGGTAATCGTGGGCGTAGGTGTCGGGGTCGGTGGCAATTGCGCTAACCATAAACGACCATTCACGCTCAGCACATTGCTTTCTAAACAGTTTGCCTGTTTTATCGCTTCAACAGTACTAGATGTTGCTTCACCTAACGTAAACAGCGTATCACCTTCTTGTATAATATATTCCACCCATCCTTCTGGTGGTATACATTCTGCAATCTCTGCCGTAGCTTCTGGTGATGGCGTAAATGTAGGTGTTGCTGTTGGCGAAGGTGTTGCTGTCGGATTTTCAAATACCAAGGGGAATTGCGCACTCTCTTTTAAGATGTCTCCAGTATCTTTATCTTCCAACCGAATTTGCCAGCTATATGTGCCCGGGTTGTGATCGATGAAATTAGAAACGACCGTTCGCAATAAAAAGTTGTTATTATCCCCAACTTCCGATCCAGCAACCTCACCAATTGCTGTTTCTTCCTCCCCATTCAGTAAATAAACCACAAATTGATGGTCATTCTCAATCGCAACAGGCCAAATCCAGCTAAAAGGAACTTCATCTTCAACCAAAAATTCTGCCCCAAAATTAGGGCTTGCAATTTGAATTCGACTTCCTTCATAAGGTGAGGTTGGTGAGGGATTAGGCGTAAATGTTGCTGGCGTAATCGTATCTGTTGGCACAGGATTAATGACGGCGATTGGTGTTCCAGTTACGGCCGTATCCGGAACAAATTGATTCCATAACACAAAAGAAATCGGAATCAATAGTAAAAGCAAGGGCAAAGCAAACACCCAACGCCGATTTGGCGGCTCTACAACTTCTTCCTCTTCGGTTGCCGGTAATGCTGCCGCTGCTACATAATCGTTATTTTGTTCAGCTAAAATCGCAGCATCTAAGGCCGCGATGAACGAGTCCAAATCTTGAAAACGATTTTCAGGCAGCTCTTGAACGCAGCACTCAACCAAATCGTACGTCTCTTTCGTTAACCCATTCACTGTGTGATCTAAGGGGACACCACGTGGTAAATCTTCATTAGACCAATCCCAGCTTAATGGAATTCTTGGTCGGCTGCCTGCCAGAAAATGGTATAAAAGAATCCCAAATGAATAAACATTACTCGCGGGGGAAAGTGAATCGCCATTTAATTGTTCAGGGGATGCATAATCAACGCTGTTGGTATTACGATTAATCGTCAAATAATCAGGGGCAACAGGTATTTCTAGCCCAACTAAAACCGGTTTCCGGTTCTCATCAACAACAATATTTTCCGGGCGTAAATCATTGTGAACAACACCAGCTCGATGCGCAATTTGCAACGCTTCAGCCATCTCCTTGATCATAACAAGACATTCTTCTGGAGTAGGCTGTTGATTATTCTGTTTCCACTGGGCAATCTCTACTTCTAATGTTCTTCCTGGCACAAATTCATATGCCACGTATGGTTGATTATCTTTCGTCACATCAACCCGTGTGATTGCTGCAATACCAGGATGATCCAACAAAGTTAGCGCATCCATACGGCTATGAAAATCTCGAATAAAACTCGATTCATCGTCAGCGGGTGTCTTCAAAATATTTAGCACACTCATCGAATCAAGAGCAACATTATGGGCCAAATAACGTTGATAAATTTTGGCGCTGTCTCGTGTAAATTCCCGTTTGATTTTGTAATTCTCAATCGTCACTCCGGGCAAAGGCACCACACCCATCATGTTAGTTCGGACTAAGCCAGGAACTTCTCCTACTTCTTCAACAACGGCCGATTCCAATGCAGCCAGCATAGAAGCCATATCAGGAAAGCGATCAGCCGGGTCTCGTGCTAACGCCCTTAAAATAACTTCCTCAACCCCCCATGAAATCTCTGGCACATAGGTATGTGGGGGAATCGGTGGTTCCGATGTTTTGGCCTTAATCGTTGATATCCAACTGTCACTTGTGTAAGGGAACTGCTTGGTCAACATGCGATACAAGATGACACCCATCGCATAAATATCGGCAGAAGTTGAAAGATTTTTCCCTTCAACTTGTTCCGGTGCCATATAATCTGGTGTTCCAGGGCCTAAACCACTTTGCGTCTGCATTGTAACGCCAATAATTTTGGCCAAGCCAAAATCGCTAAGATACGCATTCTCACGCGTATCCAACATAATATTAGCCGGTTTGACATCACGATGAATCGTATCTAATTGATGCGCAAATGAAAGAGCATTTGCAATTTGCCTAAAGAAGAGAAACGTTTTCGTTAATGATAAGGGATTTTTTTCCAGTGCTAAATATTCTTCAAGAGATAATCCGTTGATGTATTGCATTACCATGTAATACAATCCATCTTCAGTCACTGAAAAATCATAAACCTGCACAATATTAGAGTGATGCAATGAAGCAGCCGCTTGTGCTTCATGGCGAAACCGTTGAATAAATCCGGGAACTTGCGTGTGGAAAGGATGCAAGATTTTTACAGCAACATCTCGGTTGAGGTTGGGATGTGTGGATTTATATACCTCAGCCATTGCTCCCCGGCCAAGGATACCTTCCAATTTATATGGACCTACCCTGCGCCCCACGTGGTAAGCAAAATTATTGGCGGTTTCAAGATTTGCCATATGTTTTCTATGCCAGCGTCAACACAATACAACAACTAGGGTTGTTTAGTAAAAGCAAAAAAACGTCCATTCGTAGGTTCATTATTTTTGCTTTCACTTAAATTTCTACCCTTTACAGTTGATCATGATTATGGTTCATTGATTTGGCACTATGATTAATATTTTGCACGCAATCTAATTGTAAAATAAATGCGCAAAATATTTAAATAGCTTCTTTATTTAACATAACTAATACAGACGTATGGCAAAAAGCTAAAATAGTACACCACACTTTTTCTTCATCCTATTATTATAGTAAAGGATTTAATCTACACAAGCAGTGAGAAGAAAAAAGAACGTAATTTAACTACACCTTTACTCATTATATGTAATAAAAGGAATAGCAACCCATCCTTCATTACCAGAAGGGGCACGAACTTGTTGCCATTCTAAATCATCACCACTTTGTGTTCCTGATAACACAACAAGCTCCGTTCCATTTAACAGCCACTCAACTTGTTCGCTGCTTGTGCTCGGGGTGCTGCGCAACCAAACACCTACTTCACTAACCACAAATGCTGTTTGTGGCTCTGGTAAAGGCGTTATTGTGGGAACGGCCGTTATTGTCGGCTCAGCTGTGGGCAGTTGAGGTTCAGGAGGGATTGTTGGTGGGGGTTCTGTAATCACAATAGGAGGTTGTGTAGGAACGGCCGTATCTGGCAAAGTTGTCGGCACCTCGATTGTAAGCTCAACCGTCGGCGTAATCTCCTCTTCACTCTCAACCACTTCCTCATCACTTCCACCGCTTGGCTGTGCCGAAAAACCAATCACACCAAGCATCATTAAGGCCACAATTAATGATGCACCAGCACGTAACATATCAATTTGCATCTCATGCCGTATATGTTGTTGGCCAACATTGTATGGTTGGCTAGAAAGTGATGCTTTATGACGAAAGGCGCGTACACCAAAAAATATGGTTGCCCCAATGGCAACAATTGCTAATAACGGAATGACAATGCTAAATACCGTCGCCATTCTAACTCCTTCCTACAAAAATCATTCTAACTTTAGCTAAGCTAAACGGGATATGCAAGCAGCTTTAATCCTCTAATGCTTTTACTTCATTCCACAATGCGTCTAGCTGCGCCAAACTCATTTGCACAATTTGCAGCCTACGGTCACTCGCTAAGGCTTCTACCTGTTCAAAACGCCGTATAAACTTCAAGTTCGCTTCACGCAAAGCAGATTCAGCATCAATATCTAACCACTTGGCTAAATTAGCAACAACGAAGAGCAAATCTCCTAATTCGGCCGTTTTCTCAGCTTGCGAGTCTGCTTGCTTCAGTTCATCAATCTCTTCATGTACTTTATCATACACGCCCGAAATATCCGGCCAATCAAAACCGACTTGTTTCGCTTTACTTTGTATTTTCTGTGATCGTGCTAATGCCGGCAAAGCGAGAGAAATATTGTCAAACAATGAGGTTGGCTTTTGCGGTTTCTCTAGCTTTTTGAGCTGTTCCCAATTCGCTACAACTTCATCGCTATCAACTACTTCCACATCTCCCCAAACATGAGGATGACGGTATTTCAACTTGGCATCAATTCCCGCAATAACATCTGTTAAACGAAACGCCTCTTCCTCTGCAGCCATTTCAGCCTGCATCACAAGATGGTACAAGACATCTCCCATCTCTTCTCGAATGCCATCCTCATCATCTTCGTCAATCGCTGACAATACCTCGCAAACCTCTTCCAATAATCCCGAACGCATGCTCTTTGCCGTTTGTTCTTGATCCCAAGGACAACCTTCTGGGCTGCGCAAGATGGCAACGGTCTCTGCCAAGCCTGCCAATGTGGATATTTGTGGTAATGGAGGAATGTATAAACTAGTCAGGTGATTTATTTTATCGCTGTGATCAATTTCATAAAGATGTACTTTCTCGACAACTTCATCTTCATTGCCTGCAGAATGAATTAGTTCAACTTGGTGTTCTTCTGGATATACACGACTCAAAATAAACTTCAAATCGCTAGCCAGCAACCGGCTATAAACTTGCCCCAATAGCAATGGGAAATCCGGATTTACAGGGGGGTAAAGATATTCAGTAAGTTCAATGGCGTCAAAGAGTTGCAATCCTTCAATACCATCCACTTTTACGGCCGTTAAACACAACTCCACATAGCTCAATCCAGCAACTACCTGCACAGGGATCTGTTGCGTTTCTGCCTCCTGCACTAAACGAGTTACAGTTGATTCTGCAATAAATGGATGACCAGGAACAGCATATACAATATCTGTATCTTTGCCCAACGTGAGCAATGTATCCACAATTTCCGCATAGACAGTTTCAAACTGTTCTGCACGATTGTAAATATCATCGAAACTGATTTTTTCAATATGCGTTGGCAAATCAGCAACGGTTGGATGACGCAAGGTACGGAAGTAAATACGTTCCGAGTTTGACAATAATTCCCATGCTTCTCTAGTCAGTAAACGGCCGTTTCCCGGTCCCAAACCTACAATCGTAATCCCCATATTCACAACTCCAAAACAAAGAGGCGAGTACAAGACCCGCCTCAAAATATTCAACAACTTGTTCAGTCAAATAGACCAAATTTTAACGTTTGGTATAAGTAGGAGCTTTACGCGCCTTCTTCAAACCTGGTTTCTTACGTTCCTTAATTCTTGGGTCCCGTGTAAGGTGACCATTGGTACGTAATTGACTACGTAATTCTTCGTCATATTTAACCAAAGCACGCGCAAGACCCAAACGAACAGCACTCGTTTGCCCAGTAATGCCACCACCCTTAATTTGAACAGTAACATCCATCTTGCCTAAAAGCTCATTATCACTCAAAGGACCGGTCAAAATTTGATAATCCCCAAAACGTGGGAAAAACTCTTTAACATCCTTGCCATTCACAGTGAAAGAACCACTGCCATTATTTGCAGGGTAAATACGAACCCGTGCAGAAGAACGCTTGCGTCGACCAACGCCCTCAAAATATTGTCCTAATTCACTCATCATAAATCTCCTACAACTCCAATGGAACTGGTTGTTGTGCCTGATGCGGATGCTCAGAACCAGAATAAACTTTCAACTTCTTAAACATTTTGCGCCCCAATTTATTCTTGGGTAGCATCCCTTTAACCGCAAGTTCAATCGGACGTTCAGGAAAACGTTCCAATTGATCGCGTAAAGTCATTTCTTTCAAACCACCAGGGTATCCAGAGTGACGATAATACATTTTATTTTCTATTTTTTGCCCCGTTACATGAATCTTATCTGCATTAATGACTACAACATAGTCACCACAATCTACAGATGGGGAAAAAGTTGGTTTATGTTTGCCGCGTAATACAGCAGCTACACGAGCAGATAAGCGCCCCAATGTTTGCCCTTCAGCATCAACAATGAACCAAGCACGTTCTACCTCATGTGGTTTTATAATTTCGGTTTTCATGCCATCTTCTCCTAACCGTAAGGAAATCATTTTGATGATCTATCACCATCAATTCGCTATTTCAAAATTTTCGTAATTTACAGAGAGAAAGTAAAGACCATTTGATGGTGCTGTTGGGCCAGAACGCTGCCGTTCGCAAGCACGCAAAGCGGCTTCAAAGTCTTCAATTTCCCAAGTAGCGTCTCCAACCAATTTCAAACTACCCACAATGCTTCGAACCATCCGATAGAGAAAAGCATTTGCTTCAACAAAAAAAACAATGTCTTCATCTCTTGCTTCCCAAAAAGCGGTGAAAACCTCACGTACGGGATTATCACCTTGTGGTGGTGAACCAAATGTCGAAAAATCATGTTCGCCCACAAGTAAGGCTGCCGCTTTATTCATTCGTTCTAAAGACAATGGCTTACGCACATGCCATTTATAATGCCGATAGAGTGGCCGCCTGGCCTCTGCATTATAAACAACGTATTTATAAGCCCGACTTTTTGCATCAAATCTGGGATGAAAAGAGCTTGCTACTTTCTTTAACTGTAAAATTGCAATGTCTTCAGGCAAATTAGCATTGATTGCTTTTTGTAAGGCATCATTTGAATACTGCCAATCTACCTCAAAACTAATTCCTTGTCCTAGCGCATGAACCCCACGATCTGTACGTCCTGCACCAGTAATTTGAATCGTACATTGGAAAATCTTTGCTAACGTTTTCTCTATTTCACCCTGAATTGTAGGCTGCTCTGATATTTGTCTTTGAAAACCAAAATAATCAGTCCCATCATATTCAATTTGGGCAAAATAACGTTGCAAATATTATTCCTCTTCTAAAAGCATCAACATTGCCATATCGGCATTATCGCCAGAACGTTTACCCAGTTTCACCATACGAGTATATCCACCAGGGCGTTCAGCAAAGCGAGGAGCGATTTCGTCAAACAATTTTTGGACGACATCAACTTCTTCTACATTGCCAAATTCATCTGTAACCGTACGATAACGGGCCAATCTTGATGCTATTAAACGGCGAGCATGAACACCATCTGCTGGATTTGCTTCACCTTTAACTAAGCCATGTTTAGCCAATGTGATCATCTTTTCAGCTTGTGGCCGAATCATTCTTGCTTTTGCTTCTGTCGTTAATAGTTGTTCGTGACAAATCAAATCTGCAATGAGATTTTTGCGCAATGCTTTGCGGTGTGCACTGTCACGTCCTAACTTACGACCAACTCTTCTGTGTCGCATGTCTAATTACCTCGTCTCAATCAAATAACCTTACGGTTATTAAGCCTCATCTTCAAGGAATCCCTTTTCACGTAATTGATCTTTCAATTCGTCAAGAGATTTCTCACCGAAATTCCGAATTGCCAGCATGGTCTCTTCACCACGCTCTAGCATGTCAAGCATTTCGCCTACTTTTGTAATACCTGTCCGCTTCAAGGAGTTGAATACACGTACACTCAAGTCCAATTGTTCAATTGGTGTGTCATATATTTCATTTGGAATGGTGCCTTCTTCTTCCTCTTCTTCTTCAACGGGTAAGAAAGTTTCCTCACTTACACCAGCGATAGGACGAAGATATTGCATCATAATTTGAGCGGCCTGTGCTAGTGCGTCTTCTGGTTTGATGGTGCCATCTGTCCAGATTTGCATAACAACTCGATCATAATCAGCAACCTGACCAACACGAGTTTGTTCAACATCATAGCCAACACGGCGAATCGGGCTAAAAATCGCATCAACAGGAAGTTCACCAATTGGCAAACGGCCTCTTTCCTCTGCAGGAGAATAACCACGTCCTGTTTCTGCTGTCATTTCAATCTCTAAAAATGCATCATCAGAGTCTACAGTGAATAGATAAAGATCGGGATTCTCAATTTCCACTTCTGGTGGAACTTGAATATCGGCTGCAGTAACAGTCCCTGCACCATGTACTTCTAAACGTAAACGAGCTGTATCTGTTTCATGCAATTTCAAGCGTAACTGTTTGATGTGCAAAATCAACTGCATCATATCTTCACGAACGTGCTCAATAGCAGAAAATTCGTGGGGAACATCAGTTACGCGAATAGATGTAATCGCCGCCCCAGGTAATGATGCGAGTAATACACGACGCAACGAGTTTCCTAAGGTCGTACCATACCCTCGTTCCAGTGGCCCCAAAATAAAACGGCCGTATTCACTGGACATTGCTGTGCTTTCAATTTTAGGCAAAATAAGATTACTAATAGTCAATGTAATTACCTCCCTAATAGGTATTATGACGGTTAATGATTACCGTCGGGAGTAATATTCAACAACAAGCTGCTCGTTGATTGTTACATCAATATCTTCACGTGCAGGTAGATTCAAAACTTTTCCAGTAAGGGCTGCTGTGTCTAAAGAAACCCATTTTGGTACTTGTCGATCATCAATATCTTGCCGTAACGTTTTAAAGTACGTTCTACTTGAACTTTCAGGACGAATTGAGATCACATCTCCGGGGGAAACCAACGCGGAAGGTGCTTTCGTTTTACGGCCGTTAAGCATAATATGCCCATGTTGTACCAACTGACGAGCTTGTGACCGAGATTCAGCCATACCCAAGCGATAGACAACATTATCCAAGCGACTTTCAAGCAAAACCAACAAATTCGTACCCGTCAAACCAACCCGACGAACTGCAGTTTTAAAATAACGACTAAATTGCCGTTCGTAAACACCATAAATACGGCGTGCTTTCTGTTTCTCACGTAATTGCAACAAATAGTCAGATGCCCGACCCCGACGGAATTGGCTATCACGGCCATGTTCCCCGGGAGGGTAAGCACGACGTTCAAAAGAACATTTAGGGGTTAAACAACGTGACCCCTTTAAAAACAACTTCTCGCCTTCACGGCGACAAAGTTTACATACTGGTCCAGTATATCTTGCCAACTTAACCTCCGAATTTACAAAATAGTGAGAGGTTTACAGGTGTGGCAACCCGTCATCCCTCTCAACCAAATAAAAAATAGATTATAAACAAACCGTAGCAAACCAAAATATTGCCACGATAATTCAAAAATTTATACGCGCCGTTTCTTCTTAGGACGGCATCCATTATGAGGAACAGGTGTAATGTCTCGAATACTTTTCACCTTAATGCCAGATGCTTGCAAAGAACGAATCGCTTGTTCACGACCCGGGCCTGGGCCTTTCACAATAACATCCATCTCTTGCATACCGTTTTCAGCTGCAACACGTGCTGCATTTTGCGCTGCCAAACGGGCTGCATAAGGCGTGCTTTTACGAGACCCCTTGAAACCAGCCATCCCAGCACTAGCCCAAGAAACTGTATTCCCTTTCAAATCAGTAATCGTAACAATCGTATTGTTAAATGTCGCAAAAATATGTGCTTGCCCTTGAGGCACCATCTTCTTTGCTTTTTTACGTTGTGTTTGTCTTCTACGTCCCATTCCAAACCCTCGTTATTGTCCAACAATCTACAAAAGAAAATTGGAAATAATTCAAAAATTATTTACCTTTACGACGTCCACGTCCCGCAACCGTTTTCTTTGGTCCTTTACGTGTACGTGCATTTGTTTTTGTCCGTTGTCCATGAACAGGCAAATGGCGACGATGACGCAACCCACGGTAACACCCAATTTCACTAAGCCGCTTAATGTTCAATGCTACTTCACGTCGCAAATCACCTTCAACCGTATATTCACTGTCAATAATTTGCCGCAAACGAGTTACTTCCGCTTCAGATAAGTCTTGTACCCGTGTATTACGATCAATTTCCGCTTGCTCTAATATATTGTGGCTACGGGTTTTCCCAATGCCATAAATATAAGTCAAACTAATTTCAACCCGCTTCTTACGGGGGATGTCAACACCAGCAATACGTGCCATATTTCCTCCAACTACCCTTGACGTTGTTTATGATTTGGATCCACACAAATCACGCGAACGACACCTTTTCGCTTAATAATCTTGCACTTTGCACAACGTTTTTTTACAGATGATGATACTTTCATTTTGTGCTCCTAACGCAATGCTATAAACATTGCTCATCCAGCAAATGCATGCATTTTATGCGCTTAAATTTCAAACTTTGATGGTAACAAACAATCCCTCGAAGCGACTGACTATTTTGCCACCATTTCTAGTTTTTGTCCAATATATTCTTACTAAAAATTTATTAACTCACAATCAATTAAAGAAACTACTTTTCAATCGCCTCAACCAAGTCGCGTTGCACATCTTCAATTGATTGCTCTCCATTAATTTCTACAAGCAAACCCTTTGCTTGATAATAGTCTAATAAAGGAGCTGTTTCTTCCTGATAAACACGCATCCGAACCCGAATTGTCTCCTCGTTATCATCAGCGCGTCCTTCAATCTCTGCTCTTTTAAGCAAACGTGCTACAAGTGCCTCTTGCTCCACTTTAATATATGGAACAATGTTTACTTGAGACTTAAGCTCACTTAATAAACTATCTAACGCTTCAGCCTGAGCTGTTGTCCGTGGATATCCATCAAGGATTGCACCATTAACGCAATCTGCTTGTGATAAACGCTCACGAACCATTGCAACAGTTACTTCATCAGGAACCAGTTCACCCTTATCCATATAAGATTGGGCAAGTTTTCCCAATTCAGTCTGTTGCTTGAGGTTCGCTCTAAACAAATCGCCCGTAGAAACCTGTGGCAAGCCTAATGACTCTTGCAAGAGCTTCGCTTGAGTGCCTTTCCCAGCACCAGGAGCGCCCATCAATACAATGTATTTCGCCATTAGAACATACCTTCATACTGGCGCATTAACAATTGCGATTCTAGTTGTCGCATTGTGTCAATGACAACACCGACAACAATGATCATCCCTGAACCGCTAACAACTAATGCACTTTGTTGTAACCCTTGAATGTTTAACACATACCCAAGGAACTGCATCATCCCAGGCAAAATCGCAATGATGCCGAGGAACATTGCACCAGCAAAGGTTATGCGCCGTACAACAGACATAATGTAGCGTTCAGTTCTTTTACCAGGCCGAATCCCTGGAATAAACCCACCTTGGCGTTGTAAAGTTTGTGGTATATTCTGTTGCCGTACCATCACATCTGTATAGAAATAGGTAAAACCAACAACTAAAATAAAGAAGAAAAGCCAATAAAGGTAAAAACCTGGTTGACTTGGATCTTGTTGACCAAAGTTAGCAATATCATTCGCGATTTCATCTATCAAACTTCCACTTTGATCAATGAACAGACCAGCCAAAAGAGGTGGGAAAATCAAGATAGAATTCGCAAAGATAATCGGAATCATCCCAGCTGTATTCACCTTTAACGGCACAAAGCTGCTTTGACCTTGATACACCTTACGACCGCGTACACGACGACCATATTGCACTGGTATACGTCGCTGCCCTTCATGAATAATTACAATCACTATAATTGTCAAAATTGTGATTATTAGAAATGCAACTATACCAAATATCTGAGCCGTTTGATCTGGAAGCGAAAGCAAGTTTGCGATTCCAGGAAAAATACCTGCAACGATCCCGCCAAAAATGATTAGCGAGATACCTTGTCCAATCCCATCTTCCGTAATCAACTCACCTAACCAAATCGCAAACATCGTGCCGCCTGTCATAGCAATCAATGTCATCAATGTTGGCAAGATTTGCCCCGCATCCAGCCCAAAATGAGGCAAAATAAAGCTTAACCCATCGGAACCAGGAGCGCCTAAGCTAAACCCAATCAGGCGAATTTGACCAATAGCTTGTAACAACGCCAAAGGCACTGTCATATAGTAAGTTAGACGATTAATTCGATTACGACCAGACTCACCTTCTTGTGACCACTCCGTAAGTTGCGGCACAATAGGCGTCAATAATTGAATAATAATCGATGCTGTAATGTATGGGTAAACACCCATCGCCATTACCGAAAAACGACCAACAGCGCCACCAGACAATAAATTCAAAAATTGCAGTAGCTGGTCACCACCTGCTGATTGTTCTGTAAATGTTTGCCATGCGACAAGGTCTACACCAGGTACAGGGATATTTGCGGCTGCGCGGTATATGACCAATATGAGTATTGTGAAAAGAGTCCGACGACGAAGATCGGGAGCGGCAAAAGCCAATTTAAGTGATTCAACCATTAGACTTACTCCATCTTAGAGAGACAACGATAATTTCAAAACGTATACATTCCCTAAAATGCTTAAGCTAGGGGAAGCACTTCAACTTTACCACCAGCCGCTTCGATCTTTTCCTTTGCCGATGCAGAAAAACGGTGAGCTTTTACAGTAAGTCCTGCTTCAATCTCCCCATCACCCAAAATCACGACAGGATCAGTTGCTTTTTTAATCAAACCAACTGCTGCCAATGTTTCTGGTGTTACATCAACACCATCGAATTCAACTGTGGCTAAATCGCGTAGATTGACCGTTTTATAATAAACCTTACGGATGTTGGTAAAACCACGTTTATATGGTAATCGACGTGCCAATGGCAATTGGCCACCTTCAAAATAAACACCCTTTCCACCACCACTACGGGCGCCTTGACCCTTGGTACCGCGTCCAGCAGTTTTACCTTGCCCTGCCGCAATACCACGACCCACTCGCTTGCGCTTTTTCTTAGAGCCGGGGTTTGGGCGCAGATCGTGTAATTTCATCTTAATTTACCTCTTCTACTGTAATTAAATGGCTGACTTTAGAGATCATCCCACGAATAACAGGGGTATCATCATGTTCAACCGTTTGATTTAATTTTCTTAATCCAAGTGCACGGATGGTTCCTTTTTGATCTTTTTTGTAACCAATTGCACTTTTAGAATACGTGATGCGTAGTTTTGTCATTAGTCTCGACTCCAAAATGGCATGATGTCTGCAACATCTTTACCACGATCAGCCGCAACTTGTTCGACATTTTGCAAGCGACGCAAACCGTCCATTGTTGCCAATAACACGTTTAGTGCATTATCACTACCCAATGATTTTGACAAAATATCACGGTATCCAGCTGCTTCAATGACAGCACGAACACCGCCACCCGCAATTACACCTGTACCAGGAGAAGCTGGTTTCAACATAACCTTTGCTGCACCATGTTGCCCTACAATTTCATGAGGGATTGTGGTACCCACAATAGATACTTCTTCCATCGTTTTACGTGCGGAATCCAACGCTTTACGAATTGCATCTGGTACAGAACGTGCTTTGCCAATACCAACACTTACTTTTCCTCGGTTGTCACCGACAACAACTGTTACACGGAAAGCAAAGCGGCGACCACCTTTAACCACTTTAGCAACACGAGTAATATCGATGATACGTTCATCGTATTCTGTTTCAAACTTTTGTTGACGTCTTTGGCCCATTTCGATTCTCCTTTCGTTCTTCTTAGAACTTCAGCCCACCTTCACGGGCACCTTCTGCCAAAGCTTGAATACGGCCATGGTAGAGATATCCACCACGATCAAAAACGACAGTCTCGATGCCTGCTGTTTTTGCACGATCTGCTACGGCTTTACCAACGAGCGTTGCTTGCTCTTTTTTGGTTTTTCCATTCATTTCAGCTCGCAAATCTGTATCCACAGTAGAGGCAGATACAATAGTGCGGCCTGCTACATCATCAATTACTTGTGCATAAATATGATCTATGCTTCTAAATACATTTAAACGTGGGCGCGCTGCCGTTCCAGATATTTTTGCCCGGATACGACGATGGCGACGTTTACGTGCATCCACTGATTTCTTAGCCATAATACTTTTCCTTACACCTTACCTGCTTTACCAGCTTTACGACGAACAATCTCACCATCGTATCGAATACCTTTCCCTTTATAAGGTTCCGGTGGACGTTGTTTACGAATATTCGCAGCTAATTCACCAACAACTTGCTTATCAATACCAGAGATAATGATTGTCTTATTACGATTTTCTACCGCAAATGAAACATCTTGTGGTGGTTCAAATTTAACAGGATGAGAATACCCAACATTCAAAATCAGGTCATTCCCTTGCACCTCTGCACGATAACCAACACCTTCAATTTGCAATGTTTTCGTAAATCCTTCGCTTACACCAACAACCATATTGTTAATCAATGCGCGGGTTAAGCCATGTAAAGAACGATGTTGTCTTGAGTCAGACGGCCGTTTTACCGTCAAAACACCATCTTCAATTTCTACTTTCATATCTGGGTGAATCGTTTGTTCCAATTTGCCTTTGGTACCAGAAACGTAAACAACACCCTCTTTTACTTCAATCTTTGCCCCATTTGGAATTGCGATTGGGGCCTTACCTATGCGAGACATAAAACCCTCCAATTACCAAACTTTGCACAAAACCTCGCCGCCCAATTGTTGGCGACGTGCATTTTGGCCTGTCATAATCCCTTTAGAAGTCGTGATAATAGCAATACCCATCCCGCTCAATACCCACGGGATTTCACCTTTGCCTACATAAACACGACGACCGGGACGGCTCACACGTTGTAAGCCAGTAATTACAGAACGGCGATCGCGGCGACCACCGACATATTTCAATTTAATTTGCAAGACATCTTGAGGTTTTTCCGATAATACTTGAAAATCCTCAATATAGCCTTCATCTTTCATCACGTTCGCAATTGCAACTTTAACTTTAGAACTTGGCATACTAACCGTTGGATGTTCCCGCATTTGTGCATTACGAATACGTGTCAACATATCTGAAATTGGATCACTCATTGACATGATAAATTACCTCTACCAGCTTGACTTCACGACACCAGGAATATTTCCCTGTAATGCCTGTTCACGGAAACAAATTCGGCATAAACCGAAGCGACGAATATAACCACGTGGACGACCACACAAACGGCAACGGTTGCGTACACGAACACGATATTTACGGTTGCTTTCTCGTGCAATCATAGATTTTTTAGCCATAACAATCTCCTGCCCTATTGGTCATCCCGATAAAAAGGCATCCCTAATTGAGCCAATAATCGACGACCTTCTTCATCTCTTTGCGCGGTGGTTACTATCGAAATTTCCATACCACGTAATTTATCAATCTTATCGTAATCAATTTCCGGGAAAATCAATTGTTCCCGTAAACCCAACGTATAGTTCCCACGTCCATCAAACGAATCTGGAGAAATCCCTTGGAAGTCTCTTGTACGTGGCAAGGCAACATGAATGAGTCGAGTTAAAAAGGACCACATCCGTTCACCACGTAATGTTACTTTTAACCCAATGACCCGACCCTCACGTAATTTAAAGCCAGCGATAGACTTCTTTGCACGTGTAACAACCGGTTTTTGACCTGTAATTGCTGTAATATCATTTGTTGCAAACTCAACAGCTTTTGCATTGTCTAATGCTTCACCTAAACCGACATTAACAACAACTTTTGTAATGCGTGGTACTTGCATAATGCTCTCGTATTGGAACTCATCCATAAGAGAAGATACCACATCATTTTTATACTGTTCTTTTAGTGGTGTAAACACTATATCCTCCGAGTTGAGTAGCAGATTGGCATATAAATCAAAAGTCTGAATTTATACTTTGGCCACCTGGCCCACCTCAAATTCATCTTATACAAGATGGTTTATAAATTAATCAATATCCTGTCCGCTTTTCTTCGAAAAACGAACGCGCTTCCCATTTTCATCACGGCGAATGCCAACACGTGTTGGTTCATTTGTTTGTGGACAAACAAGCATCACATTCGAAATATCGACAGGAGCTTCAAATTCAATGATGCCCCCTTGTGCTTGTGCACGCCCACCTGTCTGCTGTGGTTTTTGGTGCTTTTTAACAATATTGACACCTGCAATCACAACGCGGTTTTTGCCATGCAGTACGCGTTGAACTGTTCCACGTGTTCCTTTATCATTGCCAGCGACAACTTCTACTTCATCACCCACTTTAATGCGCATCATTACCTCGCTTACGACCCTTATAACACCTCTGGTGCTAAGGACATGATCCGGTTAAACCCAGCAGGACGTAATTCACGAGCAACAGGCCCAAAAATACGTGTTCCCACAGGATTCTTGCTTACCGGGTCAATAATAACAGCGGCATTGTCATCAAAGCGGATGTAACTTCCATCATCGCGTTTGTACTCTTTTTTAGTACGTACCACAACAGCTTTTACAACCGTACCTTTTTTAACGGCCGAATTTGGAGCCGCTTTTTTTACTGTAGCTGTAATTACATCGCCAACAGTTCCATAACGATGAACTGAGCCGCCCATTACCTGAATTACTAATAGTTCACGAGCACCTGAATTGTCAGCTACATTCACTCTACTTTCTTTTTGAATCATGATATAGCCTCTCTATTTCGCTCGTTCTAAAATCGAAACAACAGCCCATCTTTTATGACGGCTAATTGGTTTCGATTCAATAATTTGAACACGATCACCTTCACGGCATTCATTTGCCTCATCATGTGCTTTGTACTTTTTAACAAGGCGCATAACTTTGCCATAAACAGGATGACGTTTGGTTGTTGTCACAGCTACGACGACTGTTTTGTCCATTTTATCGCTGGTGACAACGCCCGTTAGTTGTTTACGTTGTTCTCTCATCTCTCACCTACCCAACTACTTCGTAGCTTGTAACCAGCTCTGGCAATCCTTTCCCAGACCGCTTAGATGGTTTTTTCTTGTTCAGGTTTACGTTCGCTGAAGCAATATCTTTTCCATCATTGTCTACAAAAGAGACTTGCCAAGCACTGTCTTCATAATTGAAATGACAAGATGCACTCCATTCTGTTTTAGCAAGAATAGCAGCAATCTCATCTTTAGAAGCTGCCGTATCAATTGCCAATTGACGATTAGACAAAACTGTCTCCAACTGAGCAATTTCACGACGAACCTGCTTCAAACGAGTGTAATCTTCAAGTTGAGCAGAAGCTTTACGGAAACGCAAATTGAACATTTCCTCACGGAGATTTTCAACCATCTCCTCTAGTTTCTCATCGCCCAACTCGCGTAATTCAACAATATTCGCCATTACAACCGATCCTCCCGCGTTACAACTTGCGTCTTGATAGGTAATTTGTAACTTGCTAAGCGTAAAGCTTCTTTCGCTTGTTCATCAGGAACTCCAGCCACTTCAAAAAGAATGCGGCCTGGTTTAACAACAGCTACATAATGGTCAACAGAACCTTTACCTTTACCCATCCGTGTTTCAGCTGGTTTCGCAGTCACTGGTTTGTCAGGGAAGATACGAATCCAATACTTACCACGACGCTTATTATGACGAACAACCACACGACGAATTGCTTCAATTTGACGACTTGTGATCCAACCCGGTTCAAGTGCTTGCAATCCGACAGAGCCATTCATCAATTCAGTGCCACCTTTTGCCATCCCTTGCATGCGGCCACGAAACTGTTTGCGATATTTCGTGCGTTTTGGCATTAACATAGCTCAATCTCCATCAGAGAACGTAATCCGTTACGTCTCTTTCTCTTACTCACTAATATACACTTCCATGGCTTCAGCTTCAGATTTTTGAGGCAAAATTTCACCACGATAAATCCAAACCTTCACACCAATTTGCCCAAAAGTCGTCAAGGCTTCTGCAAATCCATATTGTAAATCTGCACGAATGGTGTTACGTGGAACACGACCGTCCCACATTTTTTCCTTACGTGCCATTTCAGAGCCGCCTAAACGGCCGCTTACCTCAATACGAATTCCTTGTACACCTTGACGCATTGCCTGTTGAATTGCACGTTTCATAGCACGGCTATGAGAAATACGACGTTGCAATTGACCGGCAATATTCTCTGCAATCAGTTGAGCATCAGTGTCTGGTTGCGTAATTTCTTCAACCTCTACACGAATAGATTTGCCTGTTAAATTGCGTAATTTACCACGCAACTCTTTTACAGACGCACCTTTACGCCCAATAACAATACCCGGACGTGCCGTGTGAATCGTTACTTGCACTTGATTTGGGAATCGCTCAATCTCAATCAAAGAAATACCAGCTGAAGGTAATTCTTTATTGATTAAATTGCGAATTTGGAAATCTTCAATTAATTGATCTTCGTATTGTTTCCCCTCAGCAAACCAACGTGTATTCCAATCACGAATTGTTTTTAAACGGAAACCTACTGGATGTACTTTACGTCCCAATTTAAATCCTCCATACGACAATCTGTCGTCTAGTAATCACCGTAATCAAGAACCTCACGTTCGGCCAAAACGACTGTCACGTGAGACGAACGGCGAACAATGGGCCTAAAACGACCGCGTCCAGCAAATCGTCCACCATAAGGTGCTTTCCGATGCCGAGGTCCCTCATCTGCAAAAATACGGCTAACAATTAGTTCATCTACTTCTAAACCGTAATTCTCTTCCGCGTTTGCCACTGCAGACGCTACCAATTTATACACTGGGTCAGCTGCCTTTTGCGGCATGAACTTTAGCGTGTCCAATGCTTCTTGAGCACCCATACCACGTACCGCGTCTACAACGAGACGGACCTTACGTGGAGAGATCTGTAAGTAGCGCAGTTTAGCGCTAATTTCAAATGCTTCAGCCATGATTAACGACGCCCCTTCTTCTCAGCTTTGCTGATATGACCACGAAATGTGCGCGTTGGGGCAAATTCACCCAACTTATGGCCAACCATGTTTTCCGTAATATAAATCGGAATATGACGACGACCATCATATACAGCAATTGTATGACCAACCATTTGCGGGAAGATCGTACTAGCACGTGACCACGTACGAATCACTTCGCGCTTTTTAGAAGAATTAAGTCCTTCTACTTTTTTCAATAATTTTGGGTCAACGTATGGCCCTTTCTTTAATGAACGAGACATTCCAACAACCTCCTACCGACTAACGGCGTTTCTTACTGCGACGACGGAAAATAAATTTATCGGTAGATTTATTCCGACGTGTACGCTTACCTTGTGCCGGTTTACCCCATGGGGTTTTCGGGGCCGCCATACCAATTGGCGAACGACCTTCACCACCACCATGTGGATGGTCATTGGGATTCATTGCCGAGCCTCGAACTGTAGGCCGGATACCCATATGCCGTTTACGACCAGCTTTACCTAATTTAATATTGCCATGCTCAACATTACCAATTTGCCCAAGCGTAGCTATACAATCATGAGGAACATATCGTTCTTCACCTGAGGGCAAGCGTAATGTTGCATATTTGGGATGATCTTTAGCAAGTAATTGTGCAGAAGTTCCCGCAGAACGTACCAATTGTGCACCACGGCCAACTTGGATTTCAATGTTATGCACTAATGAACCAAGCGGAATGTTGCGCAAAGGCATCGCATTACCAGGTCGAATTTCCGCATTAGGCCCGCTCATGATCGCATCTCCAACACGCAAACCCAATGGTGCAGTGATGTAACGTTTTTCACCATCTGCATAAACAAGCAATGCAATTCTTGCCGTCCGATTCGGATCATATTCAATAGAAGCAACCCGCGCCGGGATATCAAATTTATCGCGTCGTTTAAAGTCAATCTGACGATAACGACGCTTATGACCACCACCACGATGTCTAATCGTGACTTTGCCTCGGAAGTTACGACCAGCGTTTTTCCGTAAACCACGTGTTAGTGATTTTTCTGGGCTTGTGTGCGTAATTTCCTCAAACGTCTGACCGCTCATATCACGGCGGCCTGGCGATGTCGGCTTAAATACTTTAATAGGCATAATTCCTCCAGAGACAGATTTCAGATTGTCTAATTATTGGGAACAGACCCCAAATAACCGCTATCCTTATCTCTGCTACGAAATTTTAATCTTTCTAACTAAACACCTTCGAATAAATCAATGGAATCCCCAGCTGACAAAGTCACTACAGCTTTTTTCCAACCGGGTTTACGCACTGCAATTCGACGGTTACGACGAGCACGTTTTGCAGGTACATTTGAAACTCTTACTTTTTCAACTGTGACATCAGGCCATGCCAATTCAATGGCTTGCTTGATTTGCATTTTGTTTGCTCGTGTATTAACTGCAAATGTATATTGATTTAAAAAATCAGCCTGAAAGTTGCTTTTTTCAGTCACAACTGGCCGACGGATAATTTCACGCCAATGCATCTTTTATTCCTCCTCTACATAAACATCTTCACTGGCAACTTCTGCTTCTAAGAAGCTAGCGATAATGTCTAACGAAGTTAGGGGAATAACGACTTTGTTATATCCCAACAAATCACGAATATTAAGGTAGCTTGCGCGTAATGCTTTTACATCAGTCAAGTTATGTGCTGATTTCTCTGCATTTTCATTTTGCTCTGCAAGCAATAACAATGTGCTCTCGCCACCAGCAACACGATCAACAAAGGCAACCATCTCTTTTGTCTTTGGTTGTTCAAAAGTTAATTCATCAACCAAAACAATTTCGTTGTTTTCTGCTTTGACGCTTAATGCTGAACGAAGAGCTGCACGTCGCATTTTGCGGGGCATGTTTTTGGTGTATTTACGAACTTTTGGTCCGTGTGCAACACCACCGCCCACAAAAATCGGAGCACGACGACTACCATGACGGGCATTACCTGTTCCTTTTTGACGATAAGCTTTTGCAGTTGTTCGATTGATCTCCGAACGACTTTTTGCTTTATGTGTGCCTAAACGTGCATTTGCCAATTGGCGAACCAATGCTTGATGCATTAAATCACGATTTATATTTGCTTCAAAAATGCTGGATGGAAGTTCAACATTGTCAACTTCTTTGCCAGCCATGTTATATACTGGTAATTTCATCTCGATGTCCTTCCTATCCCTTAGCCGCGTCTCGAATCACTACAAGGCTACCTTTGTGACCAGGGACAGAGCCTTTTACAGCTATTAAATTGCGTTCTGGATCAACGCGCACAATTTCGAGATTTTGAGCGGTAAAACGTTCATCACCCATGTGGCCGGGCATTTTCTTGCCTTTAAATACATGCCCTGTACCTGCGCTAGCTCCGATTGAACCTGGTGCCCGCCAACGATCTGATTGGCCGTGAGTTTTAATCCCACCGGCGAAGTTGTATCTTTTCACAACACCGGCAAAACCTTTACCTTTAGTACGACCAGTCACATCTACATGTTCGCCTGCTTCAAATTGTTCTACAGTCAAAGTCTGCCCAAGAGCGTATTCGGAAACATCTTTTGCCCGAAACTCTTTAAGGTGACGAACAGCAGGAATGTTGTTGTTTTTCTTGCGTCGGGGGTGCTTTTTATCAGCTTTGAGAAGTCCTAAGTGACCTTTCTCTGCTTTTGTTAAGCCTTTTTCTTTAACTTCTTCGAAACCAACTTGAACGGCCGTATAACCATCAGTCTTATCTGTCTTAATTTGTGTAACAAAGCAAGGACCAGCTTGAATAATCGTCACGGGTGTAACCGCACCACTTTCATCAAAGACCTGGCTCATGCCGAGCTTAATGCCTAGTAATCCTTTCACAATAACCTCCCGGGACTGTCGGCGACTAGGCTTGGCACCGCATCATCCCTTGTGTCAGGGCTAACGCCCCTTTTTACAAATGAATCTTAAATCGAAATTTCAATATCAACACCAGCTGGCAAATTTAAGCGCATCAAAGTGTCGATTGTTTTTGAATCCGGGTTGATCACATCAATCAAACGTTTGTGTGTCCGAATTTCAAAATGTTCATGCGAATCTTTATCAATGAACGTACTACGGCGAACCGTAAAACGTTCGATCTTGGTTGGTAATGGCACTGGACCAACAACCTGCGCGCCCGTCCGTTCAGCAGTACCGACAATACGTCTTGCTGATTGATCGAGAACACGATGATCATAAGCCTTTAATCGAATACGGATTTTTTGTTTAGACATACGTCGCCTCAAAATGAGAGGCATTGTTGATAAGAACAATGCCTCTGCACACTACCTAATCCAAGATTTTTGTAATAACACCAGAACCAACAGTCAAGCCACCTTCACGAATCGCGAAACGACTTCCTTGTTC
>JBNKHS010000007.1:0-23398 GCA_050290485.1 Promineifilaceae bacterium (SeqCode)
GCTTGTAATTGCGTGTAGCTATCGGAGTAAATTTCGTCGAAGGTTAACCATTGACTATTAAATTGTTGGCCAAAAGCAGAGGCGCCAAAGTTGTAGCCATCAAAACACATCCAATCGACGAAATCATCACCAGGATAATAGTTTTTTGCACTGTTCCATCCCCCTAAGGTGCTGCCATAACTGGTTTCCATGACGGCGAACGGGGCATTAGGGCACCACACCCAAATAGCATTGTCGGCTCCGGTTGCTTGAAATATGTCGTAAATATGTCGGTAAGCAGCAACAAATCTTTCTGGTCCGTCGGGAACTGTTGGATCTCCAAATTCATCGAGTTGACCGCCGCCGTTCTGTGGGCCACTCCACCGATACCAATCCCCGTTCATTTCATGTCCCCACCGTAAAAAGAGGGGGAGATCCATTGCGGCTATACCTTCTGCCCATGTTTGGATGTATTCGTCATGCTCACCGTCAATAATTGCTTGCAAATCTGTCGCCGATCCTTGTTGGTATTCCCAAGTGGTGTAGCCAATACGGTTGATGGCATTGGCTGATCGATAAAAACCAGGATTAAATCCTGTATTCCAATCGACGTAATTGAGTTGGATGGCAATACCTTTGCCGATCTCTTGTTCTAGCTTGACGCTGGAACCACTTGCGCCGTGGAAGCGGCCTAAATAGACACCGGGGATGGCTGCGTATTCTGGCGTGGGCGCTGCAGTTGGTATTGCTGTTGGGGTGTGGGTGGGAGATACGGCCGTTTCTGCCGCACTTTGGCATCCTAATAGAATCAGAAAAAGAAAGGATAAGGAGAGAACAGGTAAATTTTTCATTGCATTCCTATTTTGTGTTTGGTTGTGAAATGAAAGGGAGGAACTATCCTCATTTGAAAAAGTGGGAGAAGTATAGAAATTATAGTTCGTCCTTTCAAAGAGACAAGCTTATTGGGTAGACACGTGCAAATCAGAGAGAGAGCTTGTGGACAGCGTCAATGGGCTCTAATTACATTTTAAGAATATATACAAATAGTGTGCAATATATCGTTAAAATATGGACAAAATTGATTTTTGTTCTAACATCCTCTTTAGAAAGATAGTAAGTTTAGCCTTGTTTTAGAGTTCAAAGCAATTTAAAAAGGAGAATGTAATGAATAAAAAATATTTGTATGGACTAGCTTCAATATTGTTTGTAATGGTAACTGTGTTCGTTTTTGCTTCTCAGGCAGAAGCCAAAAAGGGAGATATGAGTATTGCTGAGATTGTAATCAGCAACCCTGACGTCACTGGAGATGGAGAAGGGGATTTCGATACCCTGCTCGTTGCTGTACTAGCAGCCGACCCATCTGTAGTGGAACGGTTGAGTAATAATGGACAAAACACTGTATTTGCACCCACTGATGATGCATTTGCTGCGGCGTTTGCTGAATTGGCAGATCTTGGAATTACTCCAGAAGATGTTTTGAGCAATACAGAACTGCTGACGCTTATCTTAAATTATCATATTTCACCTGGATACCGTACTGCGGCAACAGTTACCAAAGCTGATCAGATCCGCATGCGAGACGGTGGTTTCTTGGCTCAAGATGGTGGTGTATTAACTGACAATCTGGGTCGCCAAGCAACGATTATTGCCACAGATATTGGTGCCTCAAATGGCAATATTCATGTAATTGATAATGTCGTTTTGCCTGGGCTGCCATAATACTTTTCATTTTTAACGAAATCACTGAAAGACTCGATCTTCGGATCGGGTCTTTTTTATGTATGGAGAACATGATAATAAGTATTAAACTCAGCTGTGTTGTTTTTGGAATCTAAGCAAGAATGATTGGTATGGGTTTTACAGCCGTTTCTTTATATCGGCATCAAACAACACATCGAAAAAGATTTGCACCTCAACCTGGTAGCTATTTTTAGCAATTGATATGTCAAAAGCTGCAGTTGATGCTGTCTGTTAGTTTGTCTGAGTTGAGCAGTTTACACACGCTTGCAAAGCTTTACGCATGCCAAATTAGATACAGTCCACAAAAAATCGGCTACAATGAATTCATGAGTTATCTTATTCGTGTTTACCAAGGCAAAATACATCATATTGCCCATTATGTGCATGAGGTGAATGGTGTAATTGGTGCGCTTTGTTCGCAAACGCCAAAACCGGCTGTTGGTGATCAATCGCGGAATGGGGAATGGGCTTTATTAGAAACACTTCCTCCGAAGGTAAAGCTTTGCCTCGTTTGCCAAAAGCGCAAGAATAAATTGGATAATCCGTTGCCAGAACGAGTAGAACGAGAGTTGGAAATGTTAGCGCAATGGGACTCACAAGCAGCAGAACTTCAACGCGAAAAGATGCTTAAAGTGTATCGAGATAAGTATAAAAATCGCAAATAAGACAAAAAGAACAGACAAAACGACAAATTGACCTTGACAACCCTGTCAGGGATGTGTTAAAGTTACCCGTGATGATAAATTTATTCGGACACACAATGAGCAACAGAATAGAAACATTGTTCCCCGCACGTTCGGTACGTGGTGGCAATGATCCTGCTCGGAGTGTGTCTGCGTGCCTCTAACTTAACATAACAAAAGTTAAGGCCGCAGAGCACCATCGTCTGCGGCCTTTTTGATCCCCTCTCTTTTAACTTGATGATCTCCCAAGGCGCAGGCGTTGCCCCTGCGCCTTTGTTTTCTATTGTGATGTGGCGAGGTGAAAAGGGGATGGACAAAGCCACAATACAATAGCTAACTATCTGCTGGAGGAAGCAATGAATATCACAATAAACTAACTGAAAAATGGATGATGTGTGCTGTAGAAGGTCAAGATTTTGGTTTTGGCCTTGCGAGTTTGCAATTGATTCTTGGTTCTATGGATTTGAATCAATTGTGTATTGAAAGGGAGACTCGGGTTATCCGAGTGGAAAATTAAAACAAGGAGTTTCTTGTGATGTTAGCTGAATTAGAAAAAGAACAATTATTACCTGCAGGTTTTACTGTGAGACCGGCCACAATGGCTGATGCAGAAACGGCCGTTTCTATTATGAATGCCTGTTCGCAAGCCCAATTTGGTCGAGATGAGCACAATGTCGATGATGTTAAGACCGAATGGAGTCATAAAAAGTTTAATCTGGAAACCAATACACGCTTAGTGTTCTCGCCAGAGGGTGAGCCTGCTGGCTACGTTGAGATTTGGGATATCCGTGCTGTTCCTGTAAATCCGTGGGTCTGGGCGCGTGTCCATCCCAAATTTGAGGGATTGGGTATCGGTACCTATTTATTGCAATATGGCGAAGAACGAGTCAGATTGGTTGAAGATCGCGTGCCCGAAGATGCTAAAATTTCCATGCGTTGTGGTGTAGTGAGCACGCATGAAACCGCAAAAGAGCTGCTGACTGACTATGGGATGTACCTGATTCGTAGTTTTTGGACGATGCTCATTGATCTTGATGAACAACCAGATTTCCCCACATTACCAGACCATATAACCGTTAAAACGTTTACAGAAACGCAAGACCTTTTGCAAGTTGTGCGGGCAGTTAATGAAGCTTTCAAAGATCATTGGGGGTTTGTTGCCCAACCTGAGGAAGAAACATTAAAAGATTGGGCAGAGTGGCTCGAGAAAGATCCTAAACATGATCCATCTTTATGGTTCTTGGCAATGGATGGAGACGAAATTGCAGGTGTTTCTTTGTGCCGTCTTGAAGCCTGGAACGATCCTAGCTGGGGCTGGGTTGATGAACTTGGTGTGCGGCGTGCCTGGCGCAGACAGGGTGTTGCTTTGGCGTTGTTACAACATTCATTTGCGGAGCTGTACAAGCGAGGCAAAGAGCATGTTGGTCTAGGTGTTGATGCTGATAGCCTGACGGGTGCAACGCGTTTGTATGAAAAAGCAGGTATGCATATATACCGCGAATTCCATGATTACGAAAAAGTATTGCGTCCCGGACGTGATTATGCTACACAAACTTTAGATGATTAATTTATTTAGGTATAGTGACACACGATATGATGGTTGTGTGTCACTATATGTAACAACTTGATTGCTTATTGCTTGACGCCTCTCATTTGACTTTGATAAGATGTCGTCATTATTGCCAAGGTGCATATATGTTATTAACTGCTAATTTCTACAACTCTATGGCTATGCATAGGCTGCCGCAGCTGGTGAACATGCGAGGAACACCAGCGTGGGTCAGTCGTGCATAAAATGCACCTTGCCCCGGCAGCCTTTTCAACCGTCGGCCTCGACCAGGCGGTTTTTTATTGGAAGGGATATGCTGGGGAAATTTTCTCCCCCTGAATCGATAGCAAAATCTTATATCTGTTAAATCCTTTCAATCAAAATCGCCGCGAATTTTATCTTGAACGCATATTGAATTTTTGAGAGGATAATGATGACAAAACATATTTTAGTGGCTGTGGCTTGGCCATATGCCAACGGCCGTTTACATTTAGGACGGGTCGTTGGTTGTTTATTACCAGCAGATATTTTTGCGCGGTATCATCGCTTAGTGGGCAATGAAGTTTTGATGGTTTCTGGGTCTGATACGCATGGCACACCGATTACTTTGGCTGCAGATAAAGCAAACATCAGTCCAGAACAGGTTTATGAAGCGGCGCATCAAAGCTTTTTAGAATCACAACGAGATTTGGGTATCAGCTACGATCTTTTTACGCACACAGATACAGAAAACCATTTCAAAGTTGCGCAAGACTTCTTTTGTCGGTTGTATCAAAAGGGGTACATTACACCGCGCACGCAAAAACTGTTGTACTCAGAGGAAAACGGCCGTTTCCTGCCCGATCGCTATGTAGAAGGAACCTGCCCCCATTGTGGTTATGCAGATGCACGTGGCGACCAGTGTGATGAGTGCGGCCATTTGTTGGATGCGTTAGAGTTGATCGATCCCCGCAGTAGTTTAGATGGTTCACGCCCCACCGTACGCGAAACAGAACATCTATTTTTAGACTTGCCTGCGTTTGCTGAACCGCTTACTGCTTACTTGAATAGCCACGCTGAGCATTGGCGACCGCATGTCCTAAATTTTAGTCGTGGGTATGTACAAGAAGGGTTGCGGGCACGTCCCATTAGTCGTGATCTTGAGTGGGGAATTCCTGTGCCATTGTCGGGATGGGAAGAGAAAAAGTTATACATTTGGTTTGAAAATATTATTGGCTATTTGTCTGCTTCCATCGAGTGGGCGCAAAACCAAAGCAGACCAAAGGCATGGCAGCAATGGTGGTATGATCCTCAAGCGGAAAGTTACTATTTCTTGGGGAAAGATAACATTCCTTTTCATACCATAAATTGGCCCATATGGTTATTGGGTGTTGAAAGATTGTATTGTTCAGATGAGGATGCGCGTCTGAATTTACCTACAGATGTTCCGGCCAACAATTATTTATCTTTGGAAGGACACCAATTCAGCACCAGTCGTAATTGGGCTGTTTGGCTGCCAGATTTGTTGGAGAGATATGATCCTGATCAGATTCGGTATTACTTGACAGCAACGATGCCTGAAAACAGCGATACCGAGTTTACATGGCAAGGATTTGTTGCGCGTAACAACAATGAGCTGCTGGCAACTTGGGGCAATCTCGTCAATCGCGTGCTTAAATTTAGCTTTAAACATTGGGGTGCAGTACCAGATCCTGGTTCATTACGTCCTGCTGACGAGATCCTACTGTCACAGATTGAAGCAGGGTTTGATACGGTTGGTTCTTTATTGACTACCGTCAAATTAAGGGCTGCATTACAAGAAACTTTGGCGTTGGCGCGGTTGGTGAATCGTTATTTAGAGGAATCCCCCTGGTTCAGTGTGATTCAAGAGGATGAATTAAGTGCGGCCAAAACAGTTTACACGGTGTTACGGGCGATTGATTCGCTTAAAATCTTGTTTGCACCTTTTCTTCCATTTAGTTCAGAGCAGCTGCATGGGTATTTGGGATATAAACGGCCGTTATTTGGCGAGCTGTCCATCCAAACCTACCAGGAAAGCAGCAAGGTGCACGATGCCCTTGTGTATGATGACTGCAAAGCGACTGGAAAATGGGAACCCAGCCAACTCTTGCCCGGTCAACTGTTACAATCTCCGCAACCACTGTTTCCTAAATTAGATCCAACTCTCATCGAAGGGGAACGGGCACGTTTAGGGAGGACCGATTTGGGCTGAATTTTGTCTGTTTGGCTTTGATTACGATCAATTTTTCATGTTGTTTTTCACTCCTGACATACTGTTGTCAGGAGTGATCTTTTATTCTCTATATATCAAAAATATTAGATAAACGGAGAATAAAACATGCAAGAAGAATTGAAAATTTCGCCAACGGTTCCCTTTCAATCACATTACGTGGATGTGCTTGATTCACAGATGCACTATCTAGATGAAGGGGAAGGGGATCCCATTTTATTTTTACATGGCAACCCAACTTCATCTTACTTATGGCGCAATGTGATTCCGCATCTTATCCAAAACGGCCGTTGTATTGCTCCCGATCTTATTGGTATGGGAAAATCAGGTAAACCAGATATTGAGTATCGTTTTCTCGATCATTACCAATATTTAGAAGCATTCATCGAAACGCTGGGATTAGAGAACATTACTTTGGTAATTCATGATTGGGGTTCAGCTTTAGGATTCCATTATGCCAGCCAAAACGAAAGCAATGTCAAAGCGATTGCCTTTATGGAAGCACTGCTGATGCCAACTCCTTCTTGGGATATGATGCCCCCAGATGCAGTTGAACTGTTCCAGGCATTCCGTACACCTGATATGGGCTGGGAGATGATTGGTAAACAAAATATGTTTATTGAACAAGTATTACCTAGTGGAATTATGCGTACTTTATCTGATGAAGAAATGAATCAGTATCGTGCTCCATACCAAGAAATTGCTGACCGTAAACCGATTTGGCGCTGGCCCAATGAAATTCCGATTGCCGGAAACCCGGCAGATAATGTAGCGCTGGTGGGGGCATATAACCAGTGGCTGCAACAAACAGAGTTACCAAAGTTGTTATTGTACGTAACGCCAGGAACGATACTTGTCGCCCCTTTAGTTGAATGGTGCACACAAAATTTGAGTAATTTGCACGTCATCCATGTCGGTGAAGGGTTACACTTTATTCAAGAGGATCATCCCGACAAGATTGGTTCCGAAATTTCGAATTGGGTGGCAAAATTGTAAGGTGTTAAAAGAAAGAGACGCCTTGCTGGGGCGTCTCTTTTGTTATATTGATGATATAGAAACGGCCGTTTTAAGCAACCATCTCCACAAAATTAGGCAAGATCAAAACGATCTAAATTCATCACCTTGTCCCACGTAGCTACAAAGTCTTGTACAAATGCTTCCTGGGCATCGTCACAGGCATAGACCTCTGCAATGGCACGTAGTTGCGAGTTGGAGCCGAAAACAAGATCGACACGGGAACCTGTCCACTTGAGATCGCCGGTTGCTCTGTCATGTCCTTCGAACACATCTTGGTCATCTGAGGTTGCTTTCCAAGCTGTGCCCATGTCGAGCAGGTTCACAAAGAAGTCATTGGTTAACGTTTCTGGACGCTTGGTGAAAACCCCCTGTTGCGATTGTCCTGTATTTGCATTCAAAACACGCATGCCACCAACGAGAACGGTCATTTCTGGTGCGGTCAAGGTTAGCAATTGTGCCCGATCAAGTAACAGTTCTTCTGCAGCTACACTGTATTTGGCCTTGAGATAGTTACGGAAACCATCAGCACTTGGTTCAAGTACTTCAAAGGATTCCACATCAGTTTGTTCTTGTGAAGCATCGGTGCGTCCTGGTGTAAACGGCACGGTGATATCGTGCCCTGCGTTCTTGGCCGCAGCCTCAACCCCAGCACACCCACCGAGGACGATCAGGTCAGCGAGTGAGACCTTTTTGTTGCCAGATTGTGCGTTATTGAAGTCGCTTTGAATGCTTTCCAGCACTTCCAAAACACCTGCTAATTGTACAGGTTCGTTGACTTCCCAATCCTTTTGTGGGGCTAGACGAATCCGAGCACCGTTAGCGCCACCGCGCTTGTCTGAACCCCGGAAGGTGGCAGCTGATGCCCAAGCTGTGGAGACTAATTGAGAGATAGACAAACCCGAATTGAGAATTTTGGCTTTGAGGTCCGCGATGTCTTCTTCATTAATCAATTCATGATCCGCCGCTGGAATTGGATCTTGCCAGAGTAAATCTTCATCAGGAACCTCAGGGCCAAGATAGCGCGAACGGGGACCCATGTCACGGTGGGTTAGTTTGAACCACGCCCGAGCAAACGCATCTGCAAATTCATCGGGATTTTCGGCAAAACGACGGGCAATTGGCTCGTAGATTGGATCGTGGCGCAGTGAGAGATCTGCTGTGGTCATCATCGGTCGGTGCTTCTTTGATGGATCGTGTGCATCGACGACCATATCTTCTTCATCCACATCTTTGGCCAACCATTGATTTGCACCAGCCGGGCTTTTTACCAATTCCCATTCATATTTGAACAGCACTTTTAGATAGCCCATGTCCCATGTGGTGGGGTTTGGCTTCCAGGCGCCTTCGATGCCACTGCCGATTTGATCACCAGCGATGCCGCTGCCGAAACTGCTTTTCCAGCCAAGGCCTTGTTCTTCGATGCCTGCAGCTTCAGGTTCTGGCCCTACCAAGGCGGCATCACCTGCACCATGGGCTTTGCCGAAGGTGTGGCCACCAGCGACAAGCGCAACCGTTTCTTCATCGTTCATGGCCATGCGTGCAAATGTTTCACGAACATCGCGGCCGGAGGCAACGGGATCGGGGTTACCGTTTGGGCCTTCTGGATTGACGTAGATCAAACCCATTTGCACAGCAGCAAGTGGATTTTCAAGATCACGTTCGCCGGAATAGCGTTTGTCGCCAAGCCATGTGTCTTCAGAACCCCAGTAGATATCTTCTTCAGGTTCCCAGATGTCTTCACGCCCGCCAGCGAAGCCAAATGTTTCGAGGCCCATTGATTCGATAGCGCAGTTGCCAGCAAGGATCATCAGGTCGGCCCAGGAAATTTTACGGCCGTATTTCTGTTTAATTGGCCAGAGTAGGCGGCGTGCCTTGTCGAGGTTGACATTGTCGGGCCAGCTGTTGAGCGGGGCAAAACGTTGTGTACCAGAGGATGCGCCACCACGGCCATCACCTGTGCGATAGGTGCCCGCGCTGTGCCACGCCATCCGAATAAAAAGCGGCCCGTAATGGCCATAGTCAGCAGGCCACCAATCTTGTGAATCTGTCATTAACGCATAGAGGTCATTTTTTACGGCTTCTAGATCCAGGCTTTTAAATTCTTCGGCGTAATTGAATTCTTTGCCCATAGGATCTGACTTAGGGGAGTTTTGATGTAGAATCTTCAGGTTTAGCTGATTCGGCCACCAGTCGCGATTTGACATGGTACCAACGGCCGTATTTGAGCCACCTGTTACTGGACATTTGCTTTCGCTATTCATATTTTTCACTCCAATCGTGTTTTCTGTTTTTATTTTGCATACAAGGATGGTGAATTTTGGGAAATAATGCAGATGGGCACTTGCTTTTTGGGCAAGTATCCCAGTGGTGTACGCACCTTACATTGAAATATTGTATGTTCAAAATAGACTCCTGTCTAATACTTGTGGCCTATCAAACATATAGCCAAAACCTATAGATGTGATCGCGAAACAGGTTTGACAAACTATAATTGCACGTCCTATCATTTGTAGATGATCATCTTTTGTTAGAAATATAGGGTTCTCTGGGATTTTGTAGGTTTGGGTAGGGCGGATTGCCAATCTACCCATACCATTGGTCTTAATCCCTTGAATTTCTAGAGACCCACACATAGGAAGAGGTTCGCATGGAAATCCATCAGCTACAATATTTTGTTGCGGTTGCTGAAACGGGCGGTTTTAGTCGGGCAGCAAAAAGATGTAATGTTTCACAACCTTCGCTCAGTCAGCAAATTATTAAACTGGAGCATGAACTGGATGAAAAACTATTTGATCGTCTTGGTCGTTCAATTGCTTTGACTGAAGCAGGCAAAGTGCTTTTGCCCAAAGCCAAACGTATCTTGGCTGAAGTACAAGATATTCAGCACAATTTACTCAAGGAAATAGAGGAAGGAAGTGGACATTTATCGGTGGGCTTCATTCCTACGATTACGCCTTTTGTGCTGCCAGAAACTTTAAGATTGTTTAAAGCAACTTATCAAAATGCAACCGTATCGGTTACTGAAGATTTAACCGACGATCTGATTGCCAAATTGATTGATGCTGAAATTGATGTTGGCATTATGAGCCTGCCAATTAAGCATAAATTGGTTGAAACCGAGACGTTAATCACTGAACCACTGTTGGTTGCTGTTTCTGGTGAAAACTTATTCTTAGAAATGCCTCCTATGTCTGTTAAAGATTTGGAAGGTGTTCCTTTTATTGCTTTAAATGAGATTCATTGTTTGGGGGAACAAGTGCAAGCGTATTGTTATGAGCACAAAGTTTCACCAGAGATTGTTTGTCATACGGCACAATTATCGACTGTAAAGGGGTGTGTAGAATCTGGATTAGGTATTTCTATGATTCCCAAAATGTCTGCTGTTGCTGAAGAGCAGGATAACTGTGCCTATTTTTCAATTGTTGATCAACCACCGACACGAACGATAGTTGCCGCTTGGCATCGTGGGCGTGCCCGATCTTTTTTGGCCAAAGCATTTGTCGAAAATGTACGGTCCACTTGTGAAGCTATTTTAGGCAAAGCTGTGTAACGATATGACGTTGAGTGGAGAAGGAAAAGTAGCTTAAATAAAAACAAGCTGGAATCTCTTTCGTTCTCCTGAAAGTAAAGCCCGAAACTGTATTTATTTTTAAACTGCCTTCGGGACTTTACTTAAAGGGGTGATTGATTTATGGAACAATATTTTCAAGCTAACCGGAAAGATTGGGATCAAAAAACACATTTGCACAAAGACGCTCCATTTTATGATTTGGCAGGTTTCAAAGCAGGTAAAGATCGTCTGCGATCTATTGAACTAGAAGAGGTGGGCGATGTGTCTGGGAAATCTCTGCTGCATTTGCAGTGTCATTTTGGAATGGACACATTGGCTTGGGCACGGCGTGGGGCTGTTGTCACAGGTGTCGATTTTTCGGAGGAGGCAATTGGCTTGGCACGTATGTTGCGTGATGAGCTGGATATTCCCTCCAGCTTTGTATGCGCTAATGTTTATGATTTGCGTGAGGTTTTGACGGGATCGTTTGACATTGTATTTACTTCTTATGGGGTGCTGCATTGGTTACCTGATTTGGCAACGTGGGCTGAGATTATCGCCTATTATCTTAAACCGGGTGGTATTTTTTACATTGTGGAGGATCATCCTAGTTTTCGTATTTTTCGATATAAGGGGGAAGGGGAGTTTCGGGCGGAACGGCCGTATTTCTTTGCACCTGAGCCCGAAAAATATGTCGGTAAAGTTTCCTACGCTGTTGATGTAGCTGGTAAAACATCAACTCAATACATTTGGAATCATGACATGGGCGAGATTTTGAACGCATTGATTCAATCTGGTTTACAAATCGAATTCCTGCACGAGTTTCCCTTTGCGGCTCGTGCTAAATTTGCCCATATGGTACAAGGGGAAGATGGCTGGTGGCGTTTGCCTGAACGGCACGGGACGGTTCCTTTCTTGTTTTCATTACAAGCACGGAAGCCGTAAGGAAATGAAAAGGGAGTGATCGCAGCATGTTTGCCATCTGTACTGTAGACGGCGAATGAATAAATCCCCTTGTGTAATTTGGGTGAGGCGATTACAGGACTAACTCGGGTTGTTGTATTTGCATTTGAAACAGGGAAGCAGCTTCATGGCGATTGCTAACTTCCAGCTTTTTCAAAATATTATGCACATGATTTTTTACCGTACCACATTCAATAACCAATTGATCGGCAATTTCTTGATTGGTGCATCCTTCTGATATTAACTCTAGAACCTCTTCTTCTCGTGAGGTTAACGCTTCTAACTGTGTTTCGCGCGTTTCAGCAAAGGCGATTGGGATATCCAGATTGGCTAAGTGGGTCAGGCGTTCCATCATTGCGGCGGCGATTGAGGGAGAGACGATGGCTTTTTCTTCTTGCACAGCCTGCAACTTTTGCACCATCTCTTCTACAGATTCTGTTTGCAAAATGTAGCCAGCAGCACCTGCTTCTATGTATTTGATGATAGCATCTGGCTCATGGCTGACACCTAATATAAGCACTTTGATCTGGGGATGGGTCATACGAATTTCCGATAACATCTCAAGTGCATGACTATCTTTTAATTCACTTCCCAACAAGACGATATTGCCGTGTGGTAGGAGAAAATGAAGCTCTTCCGCAGTTGTTGCACATCCAACGACATAGACATCATCGATATTGTCGAGTGTTGTACGCAATGAATCGCATACTAAATGTGAGGGATGGGCAAGTAAAATACGGATCATATGGATGGTCTCCTTTGTTTATTGGAAATGAATTTAACAAGTTATATTTTAAGTATGAAGGAAAACGGCCGTTTCGTGCATGGGGAATGAACCTACCATTGACTGGGGAAATACCCTACCTTTTGGTCATTAATTCGATAATGTTGCTATTAATGATGGATAGTAGAGGATATAGCAAATCTATATCTCCCGCTTATATCCAGACATATAGAGTCTGCTACACAGTGGGTTATGATGGAATATGTAGCAAACAACAAGGGCTTGTTACAAAAGGAGACACAGATGTTAGTTAATATTATTTTATGGATTATTTTAGGTGGTGTTGCGGGTTGGATTGCTAGCCTGCTGATGAAGCGAGATGCACAAATGGGAGCATTGGCCAATATTATCGTGGGTATAATCGGTGCTATTTTAGGCGGTTTCTTGTTTAACTTGATTGGCTTGCCGGGCGATACGGGCTTTAATTTGTGGACGTTGCTGGTCGCTGTTATCGGAGCTGTTGTGCTTCTTTTCCTTCTGGGCATTTTTCGTCGCGCCATCTAATCTTAATTGAATCATTTATTGCAAAAGCCTTCACTCCTTTATTTGGGTGGAGGCTTTTTTACGTTTTATCTACAAGATGTTTCTTTTCTATACCTGAGATCTATGTCTTCGATATATATAGTCTTGACGTTCTGTGTGTTAAGTTGAAGGTGATAAAGTTATGTTATTAAGGAGACGAGACTATGCAAACAAATGAAAATATGACTATTTTAGAAAGAGCCAATACTGCTTTTATTTCAGAAAAAAGTGAGACGAATACGGCCGTTACATTCTTAAACGATCTGATTTCTCTCAATCGCGACATTATCAAAGTATATGAAACGGCCGTTGATCGCCTGGAAAAGGAAAATAATATACGTTTGTTAAACAACTACGCCCAACAACATGAACGCTTTGTGACTGAATTGAGCAATTTAGTTGTGCGTTTTGGCGGTAAGCCAGCGAGTAGTGGTTCAGGTAGTGGTTTGGCAAAACAGGCTTGGGTTACCTTAAAAGCGGCCGTTACCGATGGAGACGGATCGGTTCTCGTAGAGATCGTTCCAGATTCAGAAAAGGTGTTAATGGCTTATAGCGCTACAATGGCGCAGGATATCCCCGAAGAAGCCCGTGAATTACTGCGTAGACATCTTACCGATGCCCGCTTAGCGCATAAAAAACTATCTGCAATGAGCGTAGCTTACAGCAACTAAAATCGCCACTAATTTGCAATGTTGGCATCATTTTTGCACAGAGAATGTATGACATTTGATCTGAATCAAATTTGGACAAATTTACAAGAAAGGTTAATGGAGTTTGCGCTTAGATTGCCCATTTTGTTGTTAGCTGCCCTTGTCTTTCTGCTATTCTTATGGTTGGCAGGACAGCTATCTTTATGGGTGAAGTCTTTTATCAAAGGGCGTGGGCAATCTTCGAATGCAGCGACTGTTATTGCTCTTATCACCCGTTGGGGATTGATCGTACTTGGCGTATTGGTTGCGCTTTCCATTGCTTTACCATCATTCAAAGCCAGCGATCTTATTCAAGTATTGGGCATTAGTAGCGTTGCTGTTGGGTTTGCCTTCCGCGACGTTTTTCAGAACTTTTTAGCCGGTTTAATCATCTTATTAACGGATGCATTTAAGATTGGTGACCAGATCATCGTGGAAAGTGAGGATTTAGAAGGAACTGTGACTGATATTCAGACACGGGCGACCACAATTTCTACATATGATGATCGCGAAATCATTATTCCCAACGCAACTCTATTCACGAACCCAGTCACGATTAATACGGCTACACAAAAGCTACGTAGTGAACAAGTTGTGGGAATCAGCTACGACAGTGATATCGATACGGCTTGTGATCTGATTGAGGACGCAATGCAGCAAATTGATGGTGTGTTGCCTGATCCGGCACCGGATGTGTTGGTAGATGAGTTGGCCGAATCTAGTGTGAATTTGCGGGCGCGTTGGTGGACAGATGCGCGACGCAGCAATGTAACGAAGACAAAAAGTGCTGTCGTGCGTCGCATTAAGTACACGTTAGATGAAAATGGTATTGATATACCGTTCCCCATTCGCACCTTGTATGTGAAAGACAAGGTGACCGTATAGTTTCTGTAATTGATGATGCCCCTTCGAGAGCAGGCTGAAAATAAATGGAGAATATGAGGGAGTACCTATATCTTCTTACTTAAAGGAAGGTAATGGTGCTTGCCTAAAGGATAAGTAAAAATGTTAAGAAGTATAGAAAAAATCAAAGGCTTTACTGTGCAAGCGACAGATGGTGATATTGGTAAGGTGTCTGAGTTGTTTTTTGATGAACAAAATTGGCGGGTACGTTACTTGGTTGTTGATATTGGACTTTGGATTTTCGGACGGAAGGTACTTATTGCTCCGACCGCAGTGATTGATATTGATGTTGCTGCAGGAAAAATCTATTTGGATTTAACAAAGTCGGAGATTGAGAACAGCCCAGAGGTTTCTACCGATGAACCTGTCTCACGTGAAAAAGAACGTGTTTTACATGATCATTATCAATGGCACCCATATTGGGCAACATCTGTTGGTGATCCAATTATGTATAATGCATTTCCTGTTACCATGGTTGGCACGCTCTTCACTAAGCAACAGGAGGATACTGATGAGGAACAACCTGAACCATCATCAGAAACCAGCTCCTGCTTACGTAGCACAAATGAAGTTAAAGGGTACACAATCACAGCTGCTGATGGTGATATTGGGCGAGTTGTCGATTTTTTGTTTAACGATGAAAGTTGGGCTATCCAACACATGGTTGTAGATACAGGTAACCTGCTGCCAGGCAAAAAGGTGCTTATTGCCCCACCGTGGATAGAAGATATTCAATGGATTGGGCAAACGGTGAAAGTGACCCTGACACAAGAAAGTGTGACTCACAGTCCGCCTTTTGAAGAGTCGATATTAGATATGGAAGCGTATGAGAGTCAACTCCTTGAACATTATCGCGAATGGTTTTCATATTTACTCAGCGAAAATGATGAGGAAGCCCCCATGTTCTTGGGAAAAGACACGATGGGTAATGATGTCATATCGGTCAGTGATGGGCATCGTGTTGGTAAAGTAAAAGACCTCTTGTTAAGTGAAGATTGCCAAACGGTGACGGGTGTTTATTTAGGAAGCGAAGGTCTTTTTAGTCGCCAATCTTTTCTTGTGAGACGGGAAGATATTGTCACGATGGGTGAGGATGCTATTTTAGTTAAAGATGATGAGGTTGTTCAGGAAGCAACTGATCTCTCAGAAGTGGACGGTAGTTGGTTGCGACGTGACGATTTGCAAGGACGGTCTGTTGCTACAATCGGGGGGACGAAAGTGGGGAAAGTCGGTGACATCGTCATCAACAAAGATGGCGATGTGCTCGGTTTTAGCTTGAGCAGTATTTATGTTGTGGGGCCGATTGCTAATAATCGCGCGGTTGCTATCCATACTGTCAAAGATGTGGCTGACGAAAACGGCCGTTTAATCGTTGATTTCGAAAGAGCAGAGCGACAAGAATTAGCTGTTGCGTAATCCTATAAATAGATACAAAAAGGTGGATTGTACAGGTAGACAATCCATCTTTTTTATACCCAAATCTATATCCTCTTCTATATCTTGTCATATGGTGAAACACGTTATTTTCGATAAAGTGAATATATGATGCAAACAATAAACCAAACCCTAACTCAAGCATATTCCCCCGGAGATTGGATTGTTCATACAAATCTTGGCATCGGTCAAGTAACAGCCATCGAAAACAAAACCATTGGCAATGAAAAAACAACATATTATCGCATCGAAGCAGACCAGATGATGGTATGGGTGCCGATTGATGAGCCGGAATGTTTACGGGCCGTCGCTTCACCAGCAGCGTTTGCTGAAGCAACGGCCGTATTGCAACGTCCATCACAGCGCATGAGTACCGCTTTTCAAATACGGCTGGCACGTATTCGTAAAGCAGAAGCGAATGGCACGCCACAAGCGTTAGCTCGCATCGTACGCGATCTGTGGGCACGGCGAAGACGACGTGGTCAGCTTTCTAACACGGAAGATCAGGCCATGCGCAAAATGATAGACACGCTTTTATCGGAGTGGGCGGTCAGCTTGAATATGGATGAGCATCAAGCCAAGAATCAATTCTATTCATTATTACAACAGCATGCGTAAGAACATCATTTAATTGCGCATAGATATTTACAAGCAAAAATAGGTAATCAGCTTAGGTTTCTCTCAAGAAGGACTAACTGGTTGCAGAAGGAGCACAATGCACGCAACTGCACAATCAGAAGCACAAACCAAATTTTCTCTACAACCCCAAAACGGAAACGGCCGTAAACCCTTTTCACAACTTTTAGAACAATATGAATATCCCCAACCGCAACGAGGCGATATCCTGCAAGGTGAAATTATTCGCATTCAAGAGGATGTATTGTATGTGGATGTGGGGGCCAAACGCGATGCTTTAGTGCCTCATGAGGAGGTCGAGCAGCTAGATGACACCTTGTTGAATAATTTATCCAATGGGGATGAGGTTCCTGTTTATGTTACCCGCACCCCTTTTGATGATGAACAGTTGATAGTCTCGTTAGAGCGAGGGTTACAACAATTAGATTGGGAGCGCGCAGAAGCTTTATATCAAAAAGACGAACTGCTTGATTTGAAAGCGGTTAAGTACAACAAAGGTGGTCTGATCGTTGAATTTGGTCGGTTGCAAGGCTTTGTTCCGAACTCACATTTATCACCGATTCGCCTTGTACGTAACACCACTGAACAACAACAATATAAAGCCAAACAAATTGGCAAAACGTTGACCTTAAAGATCATTGAAGTAAATGAGAAGAAAGAACGCTTAATATTGTCCGGCACGGCTGGACAAGCAGAAAAACGCCGTCAATTGCTGCACACTTTGCAAGAGGGGAACGTCGTGAATGGGCATGTGGTGAATATAAAGGATTATGGTGCTTTTGTAGATATTGGGCATGGTCTCATTGGTTTGTTGCATATGTCTAAGATTTCATGGGAGAGGGTGTCGCATCCCACAGATGTATTGACAGTTGGCGAAGAAGTTGAAGTGATGATTGAAGATATTGAACTAGAGCGTGAACGCTTTAGTCTGAATCGCAAGGCCCTTTTGCCTAGTCCCTGGCAAAAGATGGCTGCCGATCATGATGTTGGCGATCTGGTTGCAGGGGTAATTACGGCCGTTATTGAATATGGTGCATTTGTTAGATTGGCTTGTGGTATCGAAGGATTACTGCACCAAAATGAAATGAATTTGCGCACAGACAGTAAGCCAGCTGATATTTTGCAACCGGGTGATGATGTGTTGGTACGTATTGTATCTTTAGACGCTAACCGGGAGCGCCTTAGTTTAAGTATGCGTCAGGTCTCTGCTGCGGATGAGATGCTGTGGATGGCAAATAATAGGATGGAAGCTGGAGAGTAATATGAGACTATACAATATAAAAACTCAACAAATTGAGCTATTGCAACCCAAAACGGATCGTCCACTAACTTTACTTGTATGTGCTCTTTCTCCAGTTTCTGCATTGAACTTAAATGGGGTTTTTACACTTTGTACGGCCGATTTGCTCATACGTTATTTACAGATGAAAGGATGGTCAGTGCAAGTCGGACTGCAATTGACACCAGAAACCATTTCTCAAGGTGTTACTGTCGAGCAATCCTATACTCAGCTTACCCAAACCATGCAAGCATTGAACATCCGGCCCCCTGATCAGGTTTTTGGAGGAGCAGAAGATATTCCTCAGGGTTTGGACGTGGATTTGGTTTTCGCATATGGGCAAAAAGAGGGTGCAGAACAGCAAACAATATTGTCACATTTTGGATGGGTTAGCAATGTTGTTGCCCCAGAAGTTGTACCCAGCTCATCAGGTTTACAACGACCCAAAATAGTTGAAAATGTGCTGACACATTGGGGGGCTGATGTTTTACGCCTCTATCTAGCTCACTATCATTACCGACGACCGTGGCAGTATGATGAGGTGATGTTGGAGAAAGCATCACAATGTATTGAAAAGTTTAATGCTGCGCTGTCTGCTATTGGTAGTGGACAACGACCAATCAATGTAACCCCCGCCTTAAATCGTTTTAACGCAGCGATGGAAAATGATTTAGACACACGCAAAGGAATTGCCACGTTACTTAACCTTGCAGATGAAATCTTATTTCGTGCTGCCAATGGGTATGAGGTTAAAAAGGCACAGGAGTCCATGCGCAAATTAACGGCCGTTTTTGGCTTGCAATTGCAGAGTGATACTTTGGCACATCATCTCACCACTACAAATGGGCAAACATATCAGAGAACATAATGCGTCATACGATGTATCTGTAATATGTATGTATCTTTATCTATATCCTTTATCCCTACCAAGATATATCAACAAGAACAAAGTGAATCGGTAAGATAAAACAAAAGGAAGTTAAGAAGCAAAGAGGTCATAACATAATGAGTGATAAAGGAACTGTTCATACCAAAAGAAAAAAAAGGGTCGATGGGGAGCAGCTTTTGGGCAAAGTTGTTTTACTTATTGGTGATGATACGGCCGTAATGCAAAGACTCATCACCCAGCTTGTCCAAAGAGGCGCAGATATTGCCCTTCTTTGTTGGCAAATTCCATTAGAAACTGCCCGCAAGTTGAAAGAAAATGCAAGAGCGTTGGGACGAGGTCTGCTTTTGATTGAACAAGTAGAACAGAAAATAACCGACAGTAAGCAACTTGTAGATACGGTAGTTGCTGAACTTGGTCATCTAGATATTTTTATTGATTTATCTACAAAGCGGAGATTAACAACAAACGGAAATATTTATTTTGAGAAGCCAAACTGGCAGCTGACAAAAACAGTTCTAGAAGAAATAGCATATTGATTTGCGTATAGTAAATGCGTAAAAGGAGAAAACAATGACAACATTAGAAATGAATTTAGACGAAAAACAACATCTTGTGGACGGAAAATTAACCCAAGCAAAAGGAATTGTAAAAGAACAATTGGGTCATTTACAAAATGAAGAACTGACACGTCTTGCTGGCAAAAAAGACCAAGTTGTAGGACATGTACAAGCTAAATATGGTGACAGCTGGGTTATGCGTCATCGTGGTTGGATTTTAGCTGGCACAGCGGTTACTTTTTTCGGCAGCTTGCTTGCCATTTTTCTTACTCGCAACAAAGGTGACTCAACTGAAAGTTAACCATAGGCCAATTTCCCTCAATTAATCAAGAAAGGAGCAAAATATTTAAATGCTGACTAAAGTAAGAGATTTAGAACAAGTTCATATAGGATTATCTACAGAAAATCGGTCCAGAGTAATTGAACGGTTAAATACGTTGTTAGCCGATGAACATTTACTGTACACCAAAATGCGTAACTACCATTGGAATGTGACTGGTTTGCACTTTGTCACGTTACATGAACTATTTGAACAACAATATGATCAAATCAAGTTGATGGCTGATGATATTGCGGAACGAATTCGCAAGCTGGGAGGCTCAGCTATTGGTACGATGAGTGAGTTTATGGAATGTGCACGCCTAACGGAAAATGCAGGAGTGATTCCTTCATCTGTGGATATGGTCGCTAATTTATTGGACGATCATGAACAGATTGTCAGTAATTTGCGTGACGATATTGAGGCCTGCAGTGCCGATTACAAGGATGAAGGCACAGCCGATTTATTGGTGGGTGTCATGCGCAGTCATGAAGAGATGGCTTGGGTATTGCGCTCGATGGTCAATGGATAATACATAGTGAAATGCTCTACAATTTTATACAGTAAACGGCCGTATTCTTAACTGGATACGGCCGTTTGTTATGTGAGCCCAAACCCTTTAGCGGTAATAAGTTGCGACAAACGCAAGATAGACTATTATTTTTGTGGCAACATTTGTAAAATGTAGATTGCCACGACCTACTTTCATTGTTTTACGACCACTCATTTTCAATTGCTTGGATTAATAAGGTAGCCAATGAATGTCGACAAAGCTGTTAAAGCAGCGCAAGATTTAGATCGACTTGCTGTGTTAAAGCAACTAGAATTATTAGATACCCCAGCAGAAGAATCTTTCGACAGATTAACTCGACTCGCAAGTCAAATAACCAACAGCCCGATCTCGCTGGTTTCATTGGTTGATGCTAATCGGCAATTTTTTAAAAGTCAGGTTGGTTTACCGGAACCCTTGACTACGATTCGGCAAACTCCTTTATCACACTCATTTTGTATGCATGTTGTTGCCGATAGGGCCCCACTTGTTGTCGAAGATGCGCGTAAACATCCCATATTAAAAGATAATCTTGCCATCCCCGACTTAGGTGTTATTGGTTATCTTGGTATACCTTTAACGACCAAAGATGGTACAGCATTAGGTTCATTTTGCATCATTGATACATCTCCAAGAGTATGGACGGAACGCGAGATAGAGATTATGCATGAACTCGCATCTATGGTCATGACCGAGATAGAACTCCGTGCTCAAATCAATGCACGCATGCGTGCAGAAGAAGCATTGCAGCAATACACCGATTCACTTGAGATGCAAGTGGCCGAACGCACTCATGAGCTGCAAAAAGTTCATGAGCAGTTGCTAGAAACCGATCAGCTCAAATCAAAATTTATTGACGACCTTTCTCATGAGCTCCGAACTCCGATCACAAATATCGGGCTTTATTTAGACTTGCTTCATAGATGTGAACAAGAAAATCGAGAGAAGTATGAGACTGTTTTGCGGGAGCAAAGTGATAAGCTGACCAGTTTACTTGATGGCATTTTGTCTTTTTCGAACATACAGAAAAGACTTGAGCAGCCAAATTTGACATTTATAGACTTAAATACAGTTGTTACTGAAGTTGTTTTCTCTTTTCAAGCGAAAATGCAAAAGCAACATCTAGAGTTCTCTTTTACACCAACCGAGGAGCAGGCAATGATTTGGGGTGACGTCAATCAACTGAATCAGGTTGTGACTGAACTGTTACAAAATGCGTTCTCTTATACAAAGGCAGGTTTTGTACGTGTGAGCACACATTGTATAGGGAATAGCGATTTTATATGTTTGACAGTCGAAGATTCTGGAATGGGCATGGATAATGAAGAGCTTGCACATTGTTTTAAAAGATTTTATAGAGGGAAACGAGTTGGCCAGTTCAATGTAGCTCCGGGAGCGGGCTTAGGCTTGGCACAGGTTCAAGATATTGTCACATTTCATAAAGGGTGGATCGAAGTTGAAAGTGAGGTTAACAAAGGCACTACTTTTTCCATCTATTTACCAGCACTTACCTCAAATGGTTGCAGCGATGAATAGAGGCATTATGCTGGTCGTTGCATTCCTCCACGTCTGATTGAGAATCTGTTTTGTATCGAAAGGAAGATGATGAACGTTGCTAACTCCTTTGTGATAATAGTTTTAGTTTCCCATGGTATGGATGATAAGGTGCACATTTGGCGGATTCCTTAAGCAGCCAAGCGCGCACGGACATCGACAGCCCAAACACCTTCCCCTTTTGGTAAAACCAATAACGGATTGATCTCGATTTCGGCAAGCTGCGGGAAGTCTGCAGCGAGCTGCCCCAAACGGACAAGGACATTAATAACGGCCGTTTTATCCGCAGGTGGTAAGCTCCTAAACCCATCTAACTTGCGTCCCGCCCACGTTTTGCTTAGCAGATGCTCGACATCAGCATGTGTTAATGGCGCGAGGGCAAAGGCGACATCATCTAATCCTTCAACTTCTACACCACCAGAGCCAAACATGAGCATCGGTCCAAACTGCGGATCTTGCACAACGCCGACCACAACTTGTTGTCCTGCGGGAATCATTTTTTGCACAAATACACCATCGAGGGCAACGTCAGGGAATGTCAGTTGAAACTGATTCGTCATTTGGTCGAACGCTGCAGATACGGCCGTATCACTTTCCAAACCCAATACAACGCCACCCACATCAGATTTATGGGTCACCTCATCTGCAGCAAGCTTCATGGCCACAGGATAGCCAACCGCTTGCGCATAAGCGACCGCTTCGGTTGCTGTGCGTGCTAGCTTAAGCGACGCTGTGGGAATCTGATACGCTGCCAAGATTTGATCGAGCAGCACAGGAGAGATCCATTCTCCCGGTGTTGCATTGGCCAGTAAATCGCGCACAATGATCGGTTGCACATCAGTCACCTCGACTTGTTGCGGCGGTTCACTGTGTAGATAAGCGGCACGATTGGTTAAGGTCGCTAACGCCGAGGCTGCTCGTTCTGGAAAACGATATTCGGGAATGTGCGCCGAGCGAAAATGTTCCATCGCTTCTTGAATCAGTCGCTCCCCCATCAGGGCAATAATCACTGGTTTTTTGGCCGAATAAATGATCGGAATAATCGCTTTGGCAACACCGCCCGCTGAATACATCGGTGGTGGAGGCAAGATGACGAGCACACTATCCACCTGGTTATCGGCAAGCAGAATTTGTAAACTGGAGGCATACTGTTCTGGGGAAGCCCCAGCGAGCATATCGACCGGATTTTTGACGGAGGCAGCGGGAGGCAATACCGTTTGCAGTTTTTGCTCCGTTTCTGTTGATAAGGTGGCAAGTTGTAAGCCATTGGCTTCGATGGCATCAACGGCCGTTACGCCCGGCCCACCTGCATTAGAGAGCACAGCGACATTGGGTCCCTTAGGAAGTGGACACCACGCTAGCGCTTTGGCCCAATCAAACAAGTGCTCGCTGGTGGTCGCACGAATGATTCCCGCGCGACGGAAGGCGGCTTCAAAAGCAGAATCTGTCCCGGCCAACGCACCCGTGTGCGAACTGACCGCTTCTTGCCCGCTGGCAAAACGCCCCACTTTTAGGGCAATCACTGGTTTCTGTCGCGTCACTTCCTCGGCAACATGCAAAAAGCGGCGGCC
>JBNKHS010000008.1:0-23214 GCA_050290485.1 Promineifilaceae bacterium (SeqCode)
GGCAGGCAGGACCAACGTGGTTGCTGCCTCCGGCGCAATAGAAACACGCCCGCGTAAAGGTACATCAGCCCGTCCGGTTGACAGTTGTGCATACGCTTGCTTCATCCCCTCAATCGCTTCACGCATTGGCAAAGCACGTCTTACATCATCTGCTGATAAAACCCTGATTTTCATACTCATTTTCCTAACCTGGACAAGCCAGAACTATTAAGATTGGGTTGTTTGCTTGCCCAAAACAGAAGCCTACGAAGAGTCTACTAAGACAACTTTACTCACTTCGTGCGAAAAATCCCAACATGACCAGTCCCACAGTCGAGCGAAATATTTGTTACTATCTTACTTATTTTCATGCCCAGCTATTATCTGAATTTGGGTTAATGCGATATCCACATGAAGATTGCTCCGAGCCCATTCAAGTCTCATACGAATGTTCACATCATTATCTAGACGTAATAAATATTGCTTTTTAAGTTCTTGAATGGCGTCTAAATCTTTTAGACACATTAGTGTGTTGGCAGCTTCAAGTCGCACATGAAAATCTGGATCATCTAATAGAGGATAAACAAGAAGAGCTGTATTGGCGTCTATATTTTGCCTGAGCATTCGTACCGCTGTTTCTTTATGCTTGGAATTTAGCCGAGAAACCATCGCATCAAATAATTCAGGATCTTGCCGTTCCAATATAGTATCTAGAACGTCATTTGGCCAATAATGATTATCGAGAATATCAAGAAGGTAGTTGAAGGGAAGCTCCTGAACATGATAGCGAAGTAGGTTGTCAGCTGCACGTTGCTTGATTTTTGAGTTATTACTTTTAAACAACCTAAACCATTGTTCATAAGAAGGCATATGTTTATTTGTTTCCTCTACAGGTTGACACCGTATCTGCTAAAACAAAAATCCGCAGATAAAATCAGGACGCCCCTTCATTCATCTGCGGATAAAATCAATTCAAATTGGATAAATACGCACTACGCACCACGCACCACGTTGTTAATCAATCCCTAAATACGCCTTTTGCACCATCGCATCTTTTTGTAAAGCTTTTGCAGAATCGCTGAGTACAATTTCACCAGTCTGCATCACATACCCACGATGTGCAACCTGCAAGGCCATATGTGCATTTTGCTCAACTAGTAAAACGGTTACCCCTTCTTTGTTGATTTTGGTAATCGTTTCAAAGATAGTTTCCACTAACACAGGTGCTAACCCCATTGAGGGTTCATCCATCAGCAAAAGACGGGGGCGAGACATGAGTGCTCGCACGGTAGCTAACATCTGTTGTTCACCACCGCTTAACGTTCCGGCAACTTGCGTCCGACGCTCTAAAAGACGGGGGAATAACTCGTACATTTTGTCCATGTCATCCGTAATTCCCTTTTTGTCATTACGATGATACGCACCCATTTCCAAATTCTCTTCGACTGTTAACTTAGAAAAAATGCCTCGACCTTCAGGAACCATAGCAATCCCTACAGACACAAGATCATGTGGTGCATAATTTTTTATATCTTGCCCTTCAAAAATGATGGAACCTGCACGGGGGCGCAGCAGCGCACTAATGTTGCGTAACGTTGTCGTTTTGCCAGCACCATTCCCGCCAATTAAGGTTACGACTTCGCCTTGATCAACCGTAAGGGAAATTCCTTTAAGGGCATGGATGTTGCCATAGTAGGCGTGGATATCGTTGACTTCTAACATTGCCATAATGAGTTCACCTTACCCTTCAATTTCAATCTTGGCTTTAGCTGCAGCGCCACTTCCCAAATACGCCTCAATGACTTTGGGATTATTCTGAATTTCTTCAGGCAAACCTTCGGCCAACTTTTGCCCAAAGTCCATCACAATGATCCGCTCAGAAATGCCCATCACAACACGCATGTCATGTTCAATGAGCATTACGGTAATCCCCAATTCATCACGTAGCTTTTGGATGAAATCAGTGGTTTCGGCCGTTTCTTTAGGGTTCATACCTGCCGTTGGTTCATCGAGTAACAACAAGGTAGGCTTACTGGCCAAAGCACGACCAATTTCCAAACGACGTTGATCACCATAGGGTAGGTTTTTGGCAAACAAATCCCCTTTCCCACGTAAGCCAACAAAACGCAGCAGACGACGCGCTTCTTCTTCTGCTTCTGTGTCCTCACGACGCGTACCGGGTGTGCCAAAGATAGCACCAAGCCAATTCGACTTAAGGTGACGCTCTTGCCCAACCATCAGGTTTTCAATCACAGTCATGTTGTTGAACAAGCGAATATTTTGGAAAGTACGGGAAATGCCTAAACGGGTAATTTGATCTGAAGAACGGCCGTTTAAGCGCTTGCCTTCAAACATCAAATCCCCATCATCAATTTGATAAAAGCCTGTTATACAGTTAAAAAATGTCGTTTTCCCCGCACCATTGGGACCAATAATACTGACAATCGACCCTTTCGCGATGGAGAAGTTGAGCTTATTGACAGCAATAAGGCCACCAAAACGTTTGGTCATATTGGTTGCAATCAGAATATCTTCACTCATCATCAATCCATCCTCGGTGCATTCGTAATCGTTTGCCCATGACTAACCACTTCGGAATGGGGAACCCCCAGGTCCATGCCTTCATCCATTGCATCATGCAATTCACGACGCCGCACCGCTGAAGGCCATAACCCTTCTGGACGTAACAGCATCACAACAATCAATAATGCACCATAGAGAAGTAAACGATACTCAGCAAACTCACGTAATAGTTCAGGCATCCCAATCAATAAAAGAGCCCCTAAAACAATACCGGGGATACTGCCCATACCACCCACGATGATGATGCTCAACACATTGATGGAGACAAGCAAGCTAAAGCTTTGTGGGAAAATCGTTCCCAATTTGGCAGCAAAGATTGCGCCCGCCAAACCACCAGAAGCGGCACTCAACGTAAACGCCAACAGCTTGCTGAGTGTCGTATCAATCCCCATCGCTGCCGCCACATCTTCATCCTCACGAACAGCCATCCATTTACGCCCTGTACGCGAATTGTTAAGTCTTAAGGAAACGAAGAGCATGAGCAGACAGGCAGCAAGAATGATGTAATAAAGATGTTCTGGTTTGGCAAAAGCAAAGCCAAAGAGTTCTGGTTTAGGAATGTCCAAAATACCTTGAGGACCACCAATGATTGGTGCCAACCAGTCAGAAAGGGCAAGCACACGCACGATCTCACCAAAACCAAGCGTAGCAATGGCCAGGTAATCACCACGCATACGCAACACAGGAAGAGCAAAGAGGAATCCAGTACACATAGCTGACAAAATGGCAATGGGAATAACAAACCAAAAACTCATCTCTAATGTGCCAAACGCACCTGTGGAGGTCAAAATGCCTGTGATGTAAGCACCAACGGCAAAGTTGGTCACATACCCCAAGTCCAGCAATCCCGCCAAACCAACAGCAATATTTAAGCCTAGACCCATCAAAATATATAAACCAACATTATCAATTACTTCGCTGAGGAATGTACCTAAAATCCAAGGGAGTAGGAGCAAAACGATTGTGCCAAATCCCATCCCTCCACGGCGCACAGTTGTACGCTGCCCTTTAGACAGATTTGCGTAGCCATCCTTAACCACATCTCCTTTGTTTTGCCACAGGAGATAGAATCCCGCAGCGACAAAGAAGATAATGAGTGCCGCAAATGGTTTAAGCGACCCATTGCTAAAAAAGATACGAATGAAACCACGCCCCAGCAACGGCCGTATAATCAGAATAATCAACTCAGACATCAAGCCTACGCCTAACGTCCAGGCCAACCCCATCACAATCGCACGACGATAAAGATCCGGAACCAAGCGCAAAGCAGAACCTAAAACACCAGCAACTACCATTAGCACAGCCAACAAGATCATACCGACATAAATATTTTCTTGGCCAAAGGTCAATATCGCAATGAGATCTGGTGATATATTGACAAACATTTGGCGAATGCCCGTGTTTGCCCCAATCAAAATGATTAACATTGAAGGAATACTCGCGAGGATACCAATAATCGCTCCGTTACCGATAATTTTCCCCGCAGAATGATCCCCTTTGGCTTTATGCGCCACAAAGTAACCAAAGCCGAGTGGCGCAGCAACAAGTAAAATTTGGCCTAATGTAAGCACACCAGCAATAAGTTGACGGTTATCAAAAACAGTAATCATGCCAATAACGGCCGTATAGCCAGCAATGATTCCCGCCAATAACCCCATTTTAAGAAGGTAACGTAAATCTATAATCTGTTTTGGTTTATCCATTACGCACCTACGCCTTCTTCTCGCTCAACCGTTCACCCAAAATGCCTTGTGGACGGAAGATAAGAATCAACACCAACATTGTAAATGCAATCGCATCCTTCAACTGATTGGCCCCATCAATACCCAACCCTTCTAAAACAAGATTAGGTCCAATCGATTCGATAACGCCAAGGAAAAGACCACCAAGCATCGCTCCAGGCACACTGCCAATACCACCCAAAACCGCAGCCGTAAAAGCCTTGATGCCAGGAATGAACCCCATGAAGAAGTTCACCCCTTGCGGACGATACAAACCATTGATGACTCCAGCTGCACCAGCTAAGGCCCCACCAACAGCGAAGGTAAACACAATCACACGATCAATATTAATCCCCATCAGCGCAGCAACTTCTTTGTCTTCCGACACAGCTCGCATCGATTTGCCCATCTTAGATTTTTCAACAAGCCAGTATAAGCCTGCCATTAAAACCAAGGCGGACACGAAAACAAAAATTTGCACAACAGGAATCGAAATCCCACCCACTTCGATGACACCACCTAATGCATCTACAGTTGGATATGATTTAAATCCAGAGCCGTAAAAGCCCCGAAATGTATATTGTAGAAAAAATGATGCACCAATTGCTGTAATCAGCGGGACTAACCGTGGTGCGCCACGCAAAGGTCGATACGCAATGCGCTCAAGTAATACAGCAACGGCAGTTGACACTGCTGCTGCAATTAAGATCAAAATAAAAATGGCTGGGATGGGGGAGGAATTGAGGAATCCGATATTATCAAACCACTCCGCGAAGAATACGGCCGTAAATGCACCCGCCATAAAAACTTCACCATGAGCAAAATTAATCATCAATAAAATGCCATAAACGAGCGTGTAACCTAAAGCAATAAGTGCATAAATGCTACCTTGAGCCAAACCAGAAATCGTTAAGCTAACCCATGTACTGGCTGTATATTTACCAGAGGTTAAGGTGTTAAAGGCCCCCACGACAATTAGAACAATAATAATGATTCTTAAAGCTGCAAGAATCAAATCCACCCATGAAACGCCATCAAGCCGCCGTTGTAATCGTTGCGCCATTGGGTTCTCCTTTCTTTCCGCTTCCAAAAATAATCTTCACACAATGAGCTAGGGAAAGTTCCCTAGCTCACTAATTTGTACTTATATACCAATAGCGATGCTATTTGTATAAACAAAGTGACAACAGAACATGAATCTATCCTGCTGTCACTATCTACTCAATTTATGGCGTCCAAATGGGTTCAATTGGCCAGTTACCATCAACTTCTGCTTCCGTCAGTTGATAGACACCCAATGCTTCACCAGTAGCACAGTCACCTGTATCACTACATGCGAGTGTACCGGTTACACCATTGAAACCAGAGGTTGCCGTAATTGCATCACGCAATGCTTTCCGTGGAATCAAAACGGTGCCATCATCACCTTGAATAGCAACTTTTTCAATTGCATCCAAGAGGATATTGGTTGCATCATAAGAGTGGCCATGGAAACCACTTGGAGGAGAACCACCAAATTTAGCTTCCCATTTGTTCAAAAGATCAGTGTAAGCATCACCAGAAACGAAAGGACCAGAGAGATACATACCTGCAGCTGCCGGACCCGTGTTGGCAGCAAAACCTTCAACCAACAAACCATCAGCACCAAAAAGGGTTGTGTCTTCTAAACCAGAAACTTCGGTAGATTGTGCAGCAATAAAGTTCCCTTCTGGTTCAAAAATCGGGAAGTAAAGAAGATCAGGAGAATCAGCGGCAACACTGGTCAAGATTGGGCGCATGTCGGTATCACCAACATTGACAGCACCCTGGAAGGTGATCGTACCACCCAATTCGGCGAAACGGGCTGCAAATGCAGCTTGTAAGCCATCGGCGTAAGGGCTACCGTCATGAATGGTTGCGGCAGAAGTTGCACCTAATTCGTTGTATGCATATTCAGCAGCAATGCGACCTTGGAAGTTGTCATTGTGGGCTGTGCGGTAATAACCAGGTTCCCATGTGCCATCGGCATCCGTTAAAGCAGCAGCTGTATTTGATGGGGAAATCATCAACATACCAGCTTCGCTCAAAATTGGAGATGCGGCCGTTCCGGCGCTGGAACAGTTCGTACCGATAACACCAACAACTTGTGTATCTGCAGCAACTTTTTGTGCAGCAGTTTGCCCACCTTCAGCACTACATAATGAGTCTTCACCAACCAACTCAATGGTGTGACCCACAATTTCACCACCACGATCATCAATCGCGATTTCAATACCACCACGGGAATCTTCACCGAGGAAGGCTGTAGGACCAGAAATGGTCAACATATAAGCCAGACGAACAGGTTCATCTGGTGCAATTTCCACACAGCCGATTTCATCTTCACACTCGAGTGCGGCACCACCACAAGCAGAAAGGGCTAATGAAAAAACAAGACCCAGTAACAACAAGACTGAAAAACGTTTCATATAAATCTCCTCCATTTTGGAAAATTCAATGATAAAAGTGGATAATATCGAAGTGTAATTTTTTTATTGAGTTGGGTTGACTTCCTCACACTTCATCCATTCGGTAGGACATTACTCCTACCTTGAATAAGACATTAAAATTCTATTAGATTCTTGCATTCTGTCAAATTAAATATTTGCAAGCGCAATCATCTTTGTTGTTTGGAAAACAAACCAGCCCAATTCAACGAGAAACATAAATAAATTGTTTAGGCATATTTAGTTTGTATAACGTATTTCTTTACAACTTATTCTTCTCAAGCAAACTAGTCAAGTTCTTGAGTGATTTCAATATATTCGCCAGTACTCATAAAAATGACACGTTCTGCAATGTTAGTTGCGCGATCTCCAATTCGTTCTAGATTGTGCCCGACCCAAATGAGATAGGTTGCTCGACGAATATAGTCGTCATCACGCATTTCTTCAAGAGATTCCCGTACGAGCTTATTGTATTGCTTGTCCAATTTGTCATCACGAGAAATCATCGCTTGCGCTGTCTCGGCATCATTGTTGACAAAAGCCTGGACGCTTTCGTTGAGCATTTCATTCGCCCGTTTTGCCATTTTGGGTAGTTTGTGCAGCGAATCAATTTCATCTTCTTCTTCCATACGCTCAACCAGACGGGCAATGCCCGCAGCATGGTCCCCAATGCGTTCAAGTTCGTTCACAATATGAATGGCAGCAATTACATGGCGCAGATCAGACGCCAATGGATTTTGTGTTGCCAAAATACGTAAACATTCCTCTTCAATTTCGTAACGGAGGTAGTTCACTTGCTCATCACCAGAAACAACGTCTTGCGCCAATTGCACATCTCTGTTTTTCAAAGCTGACATGGCATTATTCAACGCTTCATCAATCATGCTGGCCATTTTGAGGATGTTTTCTTCTAATTGTTTTAAATCTTGATCTAAAATTGAGCGACTTTGTAAATGGGTCATTTGATCCTCCCTAATTCTTTTCTCGTCGTAATTGATTAAACAAATCCATAATTTCTTTTGTAGAAAAGTTACTCATAGGTGTGCCATGGCCACAAGCTAATGTTGCTGGTGCCATTTCGAGCAATTTGATTGCGGATTGTGTAGCGTAATCCTGGTCTGCTGTCACTCGTTTTGGGGATGATTGAATACGGCCGTTTCGCGTACCAAGCGCATCACCAGCAAACAACACACCTGTCATCGGGCTATAAAACGAATAATGTTCCAATGTATGCCCAAATGTTCTAATCACCTCCAATCCACCCAGATAGGGGAGCTTATCTCCATCTGCAATCAGTTGAATTGTTGCTTCAGGCACAGGTTTAAACTTCATGAATGTATTGATAAAAGTTTGCATAAGTGCAGGCATGTGATCTGGTGTTTTACCAGAAAGAAGATATGGTTTTGTCTCTTTGCTCGCAAGAACAGCTGCCCCTGACCTTGCTTGAATAGCAGCTAAACTCCCCACGTGATCAATATCCGTGTGTGTAATAATAATCCGTTTTAACGCTTCTGGTGGCTGTCCCAGTTCAGCTAAAGTGTCAAAAACAAGGTTTTGTTTGCGTGGCGTTCCGGCATCAATCAATGTCCACTCATCTTCATCAGCAAACAGATACATATTTACATAACCTGCAGGGATGCAGTAAATATTAGGTGCAATTTCCATGCCACGCATCATACCGGAATTAGGAACCTAGATGCAACTATTCGATTGTAGCTTCTGTAGAATTGGTGACAGATATTCCCTTTTCCAATGCAACTTGATCAAACGCTGCTCGAATTGCATTGTAATCTACCTCGGACATCGGTGTAGCGCGTTGTTTTTGTTTGAGATAGTTTTTGACTTTCGTATAAGGCATGGCAGGAATACGAGATTTCTTGAAATTGTACTCTTGCAATCCATTCGATGTAAAGACAATCAATGCGGCAATAGGCACTTCTTCTACTTCTGGTGCATGCTTGTTGATGAAATTGGCCAAAGCGGCAATGCTGTTTTCCGTTTCTTTAGTGGGATTCCCAAGGTTTTCTTGGCCAAAAAAACGACGCATTCCTAACCCCGTTTGTTTCCATTGATCTCCTTCTACACTAATATTCCCTGTCTGGTATTTGGCATTGAGAACAATAATTCCAGTTGGCAAAAGTAGAACGTGGTGCACAGGAAGGACATAATGATAAAGACGGCCGTTATTACGCTTGCCAAACCCCCGTAACGAATCATCTAACACTTCATCTGGTCTCGGATTACGCACATACAAATGCGCAAAATAAAGACCAATTTGTGAAAAAAAGTAGCCAATACCCAAGGCAATAAGCTGATAAAGTAACACCATAGGCCCACCCTCAATAAACAAAAGCCCAAATCCAGCAATTAAGATCCCCATCCCTAAAAAGCTAACTGTCTGACTAAAAATCTTTAGCCGTTTAATGCGTTGTTCATCCCGAATAATAACCATATGCAATCATCAAGAGATACTTCTCTTTCCTCTTAATTAACTTAAGTTGCCACGATAAGCTAAATTTCCAATTGTCATTCTGAACGCAGTGAAGAATCTCTCACATTTACACAGTAGGGATGCTTCGTTTCACTCAGCATGACATATTTCGGTTAGTTTTGTTACTTTTTGTTATAAGGTAACGACTTGGGTTAATTAAAACCTTCCATTGTTATATTTCCCCATGACCAGACATGCATTTTGGCCGCCAAGTCCAAAGGAGTTCGACATCGCTACATTCACTTCTGTCTTACGTGGCCCATTGGGTACATAATCCAAATCACAGATGGGATCGGGGGTTTCGTAATTCCAGGTTGGAGGCACAATATCGTGCTTTAGGGCGTTAATGCAGAAGATAGCTTCAATGGCACCAGCAGCACCCATCGCATGCCCCATTACCGATTTGCTGCTGCTGATCGGTATCTCATACGCTTGTTCACCAAATAACGTCTTCACAGCGTGGGTTTCCATTTCATCATTCACCGGCGTCGATGTACCATGTGCATTGATATAGCTCACCGCGTCCAAAGGAAGATTGGCATCATCCAAAGACCATTTCATCGCCCGTACCGCGCCTGCTGCTTCTGGATCTGGTGCAGCTACATGGAACGCATCAGAAGAAGAGGCATGCCCTAACAACTCTGCATAAATTTTTGCACCACGATTTAAGGCATGTTCTAGCGTTTCAATAACAAGGATTCCCGCACCTTCGCTCAAAATAAAGCCATCCCGTGTTTTGTCGAAGGGACGACTAGCTACTTCAGGATTATCGTTATGGGCTGTAGACAAAGCACGCATAGCACTGAAACCCGCAATGGCCGCTTCATGGATCAACCCTTCAGCACCACCTGTTAACACCACGTCGGCCAACCCACGCCGAATCATTTCCATCGCTTCGCCAATCGCTTGTGTACCGGTGGCACATGCAGAAACAACTGTGCTAATCGGGCCCATCGTTTGCGCCAACAAGCTCACATGGTAGCTGGGCATGTTGGGCAAAAATGCGGTCATGGCAAAAGGACTTACTCTTTTCAGCCCCTGTTCATGCAAAATGTCGAGCTGCTCAACAGCGACTTCAAAGCCACCAACGCCAACGCCAACCAATGTACCCGCACGCTCTGGATTGGGAACAACATTATTGGGGAAGCCTGCATCCTCTAAAGCCATCACAGCCGCAGCCACACTCAATTGGGAAACGCGAGACATGCGGCGAGCTTCTTTAAAGCTCATATATTTTTTAGCCGAAAAATCTTTGACTTCCCCCGCAATTTGGCAAGGCATGTCGCTGGCATCAAATTGCGTAATACGGCCGATTCCAGAACGGCCGTTTAACAAACTATCCCAACTTTCAGCCATCGTATGTCCAATTGGGCTCATCACTCCAATACCAGTCACCACAATTCTGGGTCTGCCTTTGGCATCTAAATAATTATTTTCCATTGTTGTTTTCCTTCATTTGGTGCAATTCACAAACCAATTTAAATTCAACTTTGTACAAATGTGAATTACTTGAGTAAAAGCAAAGAAATGTATTTCTTTAGCTCATTTTCTTGCTTTCACTAAATGCCATCTGCGATAGCACCAACAATATCCTTCTCTACCGATACTCTTGCTTGTCGAATGGCTTGTTTAATGGCGAACGCCGAGGAACGGCCATGGCCAATAATGACAACCCCATTTACACCCAATAGTGGCGCACCCCCAACCTCTTCCGGGTCCAGGCGGCTGCGCACGCGCTTAAATGCAGGTTTCAGCATTAAACCACCCAGCATCGTCATCGGATTCGCCATGATCTCATCTCGGATCAGATCAGACATGTATTTGGCAATAGCTTCTGCTGTTTTCATAATCATGTTACCTGTAAAACCATCCGTCACGGCAACATGCGCTTCCCCTGCCATAAACTCTTTGGGCTCAATAGGGCCAATAAAATTCAAATTGCTTTGCGCCAAGAGCGGCATCGCCTCACGAATAAGATCGTTTCCTTTGCCCTCTTCCTCGCCATTGGAAATAAGGCCAACACGGGGGTTTTCGATGCCTAACACCCTTTCCATATACAGCGAGCCCATAATGCCAAATTGCAACAAATACTCTGGTCGGCAATCTGCATTGGTGCCGTTATCAATTAAAAAGGGTTGCTCAAGCGTCGGGAAGATAACCCCCATCCCCGGTCGTTTAATGCCCGGAATGCGCCCTAAACCATAACGACGCAGCATTGCTACCCCTAAAACTGCGCCCGTGTTACCTACAGAAACAAAGGCATCACCTTCGCCTGATTGCACAAGACCCATCCCGATGTGCATCGATGATTCCGGTTTGTTTTTGATCACATCTCCCGGCTTATCTTCCATCGAAATGGCTTGCGGGGCATGTTTGATTTCTAAGTTAAGGCCTGCCGTATCATGTTGGGCAAGCTCAGGTTCAATAATGGCTTCATCTCCCACAAGAATAATGGTGTCACCAAATTCTCGTGCGGCCAGAACGGCTCCCCCTACATCTGGACCTGGAAAGTTATCACTCCCCATTGCATCTAAGACAATTCGCATAAATTCACTCTTTATTCGATAAAATTGGTCCAATTATGAAAATTGGACCAATTTATCATCGTTATTTAATTACATGAATGGGATCCATGGGGAGAAAATTCTATCGGTGGGACAGTTGTTCGTCAAACTAGCTCATACCACGTAAATAAAAAAATCCCCGGCACTCGTGATGTACCGGGGACTTAAACAATTTCTATTTTGTCATCGTAACTTTGTTCAAGCCACGTGGGGATTCTGTATTGTATCCTTTTACGGCCGTTAAATAGTAACTAAAAAGTTGGCCAGGCACAATACCAACAATAGGTGAAATCCATTCTGGTATATCGGCTGGCAACCGGATGGCTGAGGTAGCCAAATCCAGCGCTTCTTGTTGATCTGAGATTACCAACAATTCAGCTTGATGATCTTCAACCAGTTTCTTCAGCAAATCAAGCATATCAGAGTACACCCCACCGCTTGGCGCTACTGCCATCACAGGAAAACCATCGCCAACCACCGCAATCGGGCCATGCCGGAAATCGGCTGAAGAGTATGGTTCCGCAATGACGTAAGTTAGTTCCTTCATTTTGAGAGCCCACTCAAACGCAGTGGCATAGTTAAAGCCACGGCCAAGGACTACACATTGCGACATATAACGATAACGTGGCGCTAGATTGGCAATATGCACATCTTGTTCCAAAACAGCAGCAACCCAATCAGGGAGTTTTGCCAACTGTTCCAAGCGTTCATCATCACCAGCCATAGCCGCACTAAGCATGGCGATGGCGAGCATTTGCGTAGTATATGTTTTTGTTGCCGCAACTGCTTTTTCTTCACCAGCAGCAATATCAATGACAAAATCAGCTGCGTCGGCCAATGGTGAATTGGGCGCGTTGGTAATGGCCAATGTAGGCCGACCTTGTTGTTTACCATCGGTAAGTACATTCACAATGTCAGGGGATTGTCCCGATTGGGAAATGCCAATAATCAGCGCACCATTCATTTTAGGCGCTTGGTTATAGATGCTGAACAAGGATGGTGCGGCCAAGGCCACAGGGAGTTGATTGTATGCACCCATCAAATATTTGGCGTAGCGTGCCGCATTGTCAGATGTGCCGCGCGCAGACATAAAAGCATAATGGATCTCTTGCCCGCGCAATGCTTTACCAATTTCTTTGACGTTTTCTAAATTGTGTTCGTAGCTTCGTTTAAGTATTTCTGGTTGTGAGAGTATTTCTTCGTAAAGAGACATGATTCCTCGTAAGGGGAGCATATTAAGTAGTGCGTAGTGCGTGTGGTCGCAAAGAGCATCTTGCCTTCAAAACCATCACGTCTATACGTCTACACGCTCCGAATTATAAACAACTTTTCCATGAACAATGGTTGTTTGCACATTGAGTTGTTCATCCAATAAAACTAAGTCGGCATCAAAGTCGGGGGCAATGATCCCTTTTTGCTGCTCAAGACCAAGCAACTGTGCTGGAATCGTGGTTACTGTGGAAAGGGCTTCTGCCAGGGTGCAGTTTGTAAAGGCGATCATATTACGAACGGCCGTATCTAAACTCAAAATACTGCCGGCTAAGGTGCCATCAGGCAAACGGCAAGTGGTTGCATCCACCGTCACCGTAAAATCACCCAAATCATATTCACCAGCGGGCATCCCCAACGCTGCCATCGCATCGGTGACGACGTTGAGCCGTGCACCAGCGGCTTGCCACACCACATTGATCAAATTGGGATGCACATGCACCCCGTCAGGAATAATACCAATGGCAACCCGTGGATCGTCAAGCAATGCGCCTGGCAAAGCGGGTTCTCGATGGTGTAGCGCAGGCATCGCATTGAAAAGATGCGTGCCATAGCGAATCCCCGCATCAAATCCCGCTTTAGCCTCATCTAATGTCGCCATGCTGTGCCCCGCACTGATAATTACATCGCGCTCCGCTAACGCCGAAATAACAGGCAATGCGCCCGTCTGTTCTGGGGCTAACGTGACCAAACGTACATGCGTCGCTGGTGACCAATCGGCAACGGCTGCTAAAGTCGGCAGTTGGATGTAATTGGGGTTATGTGCACCTTTCTTTTGTGGGTTAATAAATGGCCCTTCAATGTGTAAACCTAAAGGTTCTGTACCTTCGTACTGATACGGCCGTATCCCCAGCGCCTCTTGTGCTTTTTTAACTGTCGTCAGGGGAGAGGTGACAACTGTAGGCAAAAAAGAGGTTACCCCCCATTGCGGCAGCCTTTTGGCCACTTTCCAAATCGTCTCCGGTTCACGGGCAAAATCATGCCCAAACGCCCCGTTAAACTGCATATCGATAAAACCAGGCACAAGGATTTGTCCGGTTGCATCAATAATTTCTGCATCTTCGGCAATGGCATGCTGATTTGGTGTAGAAACGGCAACAATACGGCCGTTTTCAACAAAAACCTCCGCACAATCTAAGATTGTCGGAGGCGTTACAATTTTTGCATTTTTGATTACTAACATCTTCAATTACTGGGGTGCAGCGCACCCTGAAAATTAGACAGCGAAAACTGCTTACTGCGTAATCGCATGTCCAAATGTATATAAACCAGGAATCTGAGTTGGAAGTTTACCCTTAAATGGAATTTCGCCAAACAAAGCTGCCGCCAACGCCTTCATTGCTGGTTCTTGAATGCTATAAGTACAAACATACGTTTTGGCTTCAGGATAAGCCATTAAATCGTAGGGGGTGCGCATCGCGACGGGAACCACAGCAACGGCCGTATCCAACAACGCCTTGACCAAATCTGCCTGTTCCTGTTGACGTGATGCTTCAATCGTCCCCACAATAATCAGGTCATATTGATTAGCCCGTTCCCTTAAATCCGCAATCGTGGCAGCATCGGGCAAATGCGGCACAATAAACTCATCCACATGGGCATGATAATGGCGCAAAGCTGTCGCCAATGTTTGTTTTTCAGATTCAGAAGTATCCGCCGGTGTCAGCTCTTTAAATTCAGGCACAATAACGGCAACTTTGGCATCCGTATCTAATTGCAAGGGCAACAATCTAGCATCATTGCGCACCAAGGTCACCGCGTGATTAGCAACATCTTGCACAACCTCTAAATGCTTTTTAGCGCGAACAACACTCATATCAGGTTGTTTTTGCTGAGCCACCCATTTTTTCAACTGCAAAATACGATTCACGGATTTCTTAATCGTTGCCTCGGAAATTGCTTTTGTCTGTAATCCTTTGAGCAGGGCATTGTACGCAATCTCATGAGAATCTTCGCTGTCGGTCATCAAGAAAAGGTCAAGGTTTGCTTTGGCTGCCTCAAGGATGTCTTCGCCCATTGCTTCCCCTTGTTTGATCGCCCCCATATCCATCGCATCACTAACGACAACACCATTAAAGCCTAAGCGTTCACGTAACAAGGTATGCAGCACAGGATAAGAAAGGGTTGAGGGCACAATCTTGCCATCATTCAACACGGGAATACCAACATGCGCCGACATGAGCATTTTAGCGCCAGCACGGATCGCATCTTGAAACGGCCGTAATTCCACATCCCACAACCGTTCAATCCCCGCATCCACCACCGGAATCCCATGATGCGAATCATCCTGCGTATCCCCATGCCCCGGAAAATGTTTAAGGACACTGACAACACCAGCATCCTGTAACCCGGAACTCAACGCAGCCGCCATTTCCCCCACTAATTCTGGATCTTCACCAAAAGAGCGAATCCCAATCACAGGATTTTGCGGATTACTATTGACATCACAGCTTGGTGCATAATCGACATTGATGCCCAACGCCGCACACTCTGTGCCCATTACCTGACCTACAGCAAACGCCAATTCAGGTGAACGGGTGGCCCCCAAAGCCATATTGCCAGGTGAAGGTGTTAAATCATTACCCAGCCCCATGAGCTGGCCACCTTCATGGTCAGCAGCAATCAACAACGGCAAGTCGCCGTTTTGCACAGCACTACGGTTCAACGTATCAGTTAATTCACGAACTTGATTAGCACTTTCTACATTGCGGTAACGAAAAATCGTTATTCCACCTGCAACACGGTTTTGCAACCAGTTTAAAACATAGGGTGTCGGCTCAGTTCCTAAAAAACTGAGCATCATTTTATGACCAACTAAAGATTCAATGGATTTACCCATTCATGACTCCTCATTTTGGCATAACTTTGCCTACCCTAATTATCCCTTTACTGACCCAGCAAGCAAACCGCGCACAAAGTACCTTTGTAAGGCCAAGAAGATAATCAATGGAATAACCATCGTAATAAACGCACCCGCCGTCAATAAATGCCACGCTTCCCCTTTCGTTCCTACCATCGCCGTTAAGCGCGAAGTCACAATGGTAACATCGGGGCTTGTGCCCAGAAAAACAAGAGCAACAAGCAAATCATTCCAAACCCAAAGGAATTGGATGATAGCAAAAGAGGCAATTGCAGGTACAGATAATGGTAAAACCAAACGCGTAAAAGCAGTGTAGTGAGAAGCGCCATCCATCCATGCCGACTCAAAAAGCTCGCGCGGCAATTGTGCTATATAACTATAGAGCAGGAAGATAGCAAGCGGTAACCCAAATCCAGTATGGGCTAACCACGTTCCCAAAAAAGTCCCATTTAAATTCAAATCAGTGTATAAGCGTAAAACAGGAATAAGTGCCATTTGCAACGGTACAACAAGTAGAGCAACTACAATTGCGAATAAAACTTCGCGGCCGGGGAAACGCATCCATGCAAAGGCATAGGCAGCAAACGCTGCAATCGTAATGGGAATTATCGTCGCTGGTATCGTAATAATGAGACTATTGATAAACGCGTTGGTCATACCATCAGCTGTTAGAACGGTCGCATAATTTTCTATCGTCCATTGCGACATTTCAAAAGGATGTAAAAAGGCTGTCCACCACCCAGAGGATCGAATCGCATTTGCGCTCCGAAACGAGCTTACCAACATGCCCAACGTTGGCATTGTCCAAATGACACAAATGAGCACAACGGCCGTTCTTACCGATGCCTTGTTAAAAAATTGCCTAAATTTACTATCCTTGTGTGAAACATTGTAGCTGCTCATAACAAATACCTTTCTAGGAACTGTGGATTAAAAGTCGAGAACTAAAACAACATCTACTCCCCAATCTCCAATCCCGAGTCCCTATCATTGATTGATACCTTGACGACGCAAATTGCGAATATTGACATACATAATCGGAATAACAACGACCAATAAAATAACGGCTAACGCACTGGCTCGCCCAAAATTACGGAAGTTAAACATCTCCACAAACATACGATTGGCGATCACTTCTGTATCAAACTTACCGCTGGTCATCACATACACAATGTCAAAAACCTTCAAAATAGCAATGAAAATAGTCGTTGACACCGTAATAATTGCCCCACGAATTGAGGGAATAATAATCCGGAAAAAGAGTTGAAGTTCTGTAGCCCCATCAATGCGAGCCGCCTCCACAATCTCGTTGGGAACCCCTTTTAAGGCCGCAGAAAGAATGACCATGGCAAACCCAGTTTGTAACCACACCATGATCACAATCAACGCCATTGTGTTTCCCGGGCTTTCAATAAGCCATGGGATCGGCTCTCCACCAAGGGCGGCAACAACCGCATTGAGAATACCAATTTGTGGTCGGTTCGCTGGCTGCCACGCATAGACAAAGCGCCAAATAACGCTCGCACCCACAAATGAGATTGCCAAGGGCAAAAAGATAAATACTTTGGCTAATGCTTCTCGTTTAATGCGATCAACCAACGTCGCAAAAAGCAACCCAATGGTCACACTCCCCAATGTCCCCACAATCAACCACATCAAGTTGTTGCGGAAAGCAATGTGCATGGCAGGGTCGGTAAAAGCAAATACATAATTATGCAAACCAAAAGCTGAGATTTTATCGTTGCGAATAAGCAGTAAAACAGATTTTTCATTGGCTTCAAGCATCGCCAACTCTAAATTGTCACCATTGAATAAGTAGTTGCCAAAGGTGACGTTGCGGGCATCTTCAGCCAAAAGCTCCGCAATGTTGTCTGCCCCAAGCATCTCTTCAGGGACAGTTTCTTCCAATTTAATAATATCTTCGGTAAAGCTTAAATAAATTGTGTTTAATGCTGGATAAATGAGGAATGTGCCCAACAACATAAGCGCTGGGGCAATAAAAACAATCGGCCGTACCCCTTCACGGATACGATGTGGTAAGGTTGCTATGAGATCATTGGCAACCCAAAACAATGCCCAAATTCCAGCCACACCCACAGTCAGGGCAACCGCCATAATAATTAACTTACTTGTTAATGGATCTAAACCATTGGCAATCAGGTCGGCTACTGCTTGATCCATGCTCAAAGCTTCATAAAAGCGCAATAAAAGCTGCTCTGGCGCCTCTGGGTCACGCATGAAGCCAATGCTCCAACGTAAAGCAAGTAAGACAAATGCTGCAATGCCCAGCGAAAGCACGACCCGTACGACTTTGTTCAAGCCGCTCTCGCCATTTTGATTAGAATCAGTGAGGTTGTCCGTAATTTGAGCCATCTTAAATTTCTTTTTGCGCTGTGTGGAAGTGGAAAACAACTCCCACACAGCACATCAAAAGTTTGAAACGAGGAGATTGGAGGTTGGAAATTAAGAAGTCATAACACCGACTTTCCAATCTCTTAAATTATTACTATTCTGTTGGCCAGCTATCTTCAATAGCTTGGAAAACAGTCTCCGTATCTGTACCGCTTACCCAATCAACCATACCTGTCCAGAATGACCCTTGACCAACATCTGCTGGCATTAAGTCAGACCCATCGAAACGTAAGGTTGTTGCTTCTTGCAAAATTTGAGCTTGTGCTTGGTCGGCATAGCCAACATACCATTCAGATGGAACTTGGCGGTTCGGGCTGATGAAGCCACCATTCTTAACCCAAGTTTCTACACCTTCTGGAGAAGCAAGGAATTCCATGACGGCAAGAACTTCTGGGCGCTCTGCGAAGGCGGCGAAGAAGTCACCACCACCCAATACAGGACGGCCGTATTCTTCATTGATTGGTGGCAGATAGAAGAATGAACTATCAACACCAGCTTCTGTACCTTCTGGCCAGAAATCAGGAATCCAACCAGCTTGTTTGTGCAACCAGCAAGATGGGGGATCATCGAACATTGGTGTTTGTGTATCACCTACCCAAGTTGTGAGGATAGAGGTTGTACCACCATACACATAATCTTCGTTGAACCAGATGTCGCCAACGATTTCAGCAGCATTCAAAACAGCTGGGTCGTTGAATGGAATTTCGTGCGCAACCCATGCATCATAGGTTTCAGCTGGTGCTGTACGGAGGAGAACATCTTCAATCCAGTCAGTAGCAACCCAACCAGTTACACCACCATGTTCCATACTGATACACCATGGATTTGCACCTGTGTCAGCATAGATTTGGTCGCTGAGGGCGAGCAACTCATCCCAAGTTTGTGGAATTTCGTAACCAGCTTCTTCAAACGCAGCAACTGGATACCAAACAATAGATTTCGTGCTTGCACGATAAGGAACAGCTGACAATTGACCATCAACAGTTGCTAAATCAGTCCATGCTTCACTGTAATCAGCATTTAATTGATCAACGTTGGTGAACGCACCATAATCAATGATGTCGCCAGAGCGAACAAATTCAGCCATCAATGCAGGTTGTGGGAAGCCAGCAATATCTGGTGCATCGCCACCTTCAGCACGAACAGTGATCAAGGTTTCAAATTCAGCAGACCCTTCATATTGAATGTCAATGCCAGTTGCTGCAGCAAATTCATCCAAAACAGCGATGAAGTTTTCACCTTCACCTTCTGTCCATTTACCGAATACAGTTACTTCTGTACCTTCGAAGGCACCATCATATGCTTGTTGCAAGTATTCATACCCACCAGCATCTTCTGCTACTTCTTCTTCAGCTTCTTCTTCGCTGGCAACATCACCGTCGCCACTTAAACCAGTTTCTTCATCAGGCCAGCTTGCTTCAATAGCAGCAAATACTTCTTCTGTATTTGCACCATCAGCGCTCACCCAATCAATCATACCTGACCAGAATGTACCAGCGCCTACGTCTGCGGGCATCAAGTCTGATGCGTCGAAACGGAGGGTTGTCGCTTGCGCTAAAATGTCAGCTTGTGCTTGATCTACATAGCTTGCATACCAATCTGCAGGAACGTTGCGGTTCGGGCTGATGAAACCACCATTTTTAACCCAAACTTCTGCACCTTCTGGAGAAGAAAGGTATTCCATGAAAGCTAATACTTCTGGGCGACTATCGAAGGCAGCAAAGACATCACCACCACCTAAAACGGGGTTGCCTTGTGCTTCATCAATTGGAGGAAGGTAGAAGAATGAGCTATCTACACCAGCTTCTGTGCCTTCAGGCCAGAAGTCAGGAATCCAACCAGCTTGACGATGGAACCAACATTGTGGTGGATCTTCGAACATTGGGGTTTGCGTATCGCCAACCCAAATGGTGAGGATACCAGTTGAACCACCATAGACGTAATCTTCATTGAACCAGATATCGCCAACGATTTCAGCAGCTTCTAAAACTTCTGGGCTGTCGAAGGGGATTTCGTGTGCAACCCATGCATCATATACTTCAGGATCAGCTGTACGGAGGAGGACATCTTCTACCCAGTCGGTAGCAACCCAACCCGTTACACCACCATGTTCCATACTCACACACCAAGGGGTAACACCTTGTTCTTCAACGATTTGATCGCTAAGGGCAAGCATTTCGTCCCATGTGGTTGGTACTTCATAACCAGCAGCTTCGAATGGTTCAACAGGATACCAAACGATTGATTTTGTGCTTGCGCGGTAGAAAACACCATACAAGCTATCGTTTACGGTACCAAGATTGATCCAGGCATCGCTGTAGTTGTCAGCAATTGTTGCCGTATCAAGATATTGGCCCAAATCTACAAGAACACCGTCTTGTGCAAATTGTGCCATCAAACCAGGTTGGGGGAAGCCAGCAACATCAGGAGCATCGCCACCTTCAACACGTACGGTGATGAGGGTTTCGAATTCAGCAGAACCTTCATATGCTACGTCGATGCCAGTTGCTTCTTCGAATGGCGCCAGCGCGGCCACGAAGTTTTCGCCTTCAGCTTCGGTCCATTTACCAAATACGGTGACTGTAGTGCCATCAAAATCACCGGCTTTAGCTTGATCAAGATAGGAAGAACCCATTTCAGCATCTTCTGCAGGTGCCTCTGTATCTTCTTCGGCGGTCTCTTCTTCAGTAGATTCTTCTTCTACTGCTTCTTCTTCCTGTCCCGTTTCCTCGGTGGTATCGGGAGCAGTTGCCTCGGGAGTTTCTTCATTGCCACCGCATGCGGCCAACAACATAAGAAGAATCAGCCCAATAACGAGTAATTTGCGCATTTTTTTCACTCTCCTTCTATAAAAATAGTGATTGGATACAAATGACGCTTGACAAATGGGCAATGCTCTTTATAACTGAGGATGATGCACATTTGCGTCTTTGGAGGTCAACAGGGTTAGTTTGGACGCTATATCTGTTGATCTCCGCTCTGCGCCAATAATATTGCCCCCCAAACTCCTGCGTTAAATCCATTTGGTAAACACATGATCTTATCGGCACTTAACATCTGTGCGGCCAATGGAGATTGTGCCCGAAGTTGGGATAGCTCTTGTAAAATTGGGTTAAGAAAGGCAGGGCCGGCGCTGGCGACTCCTCCCCCTAAAACCACTTTTTCAACATCGTAAGACATGATGAGCCATTGAATTGTTCGGCTGAGATAATGACTTACGCGGTTAACAATGTTTTGAGCCAAAGGGTCACCATTGTTAGCGGCGGTGTACACATCTTTGGCGGTTAGTGGAGAATTGTGTTCTTTATTTTTTGCCATTTGTTCATTGGCTTGTCGTGCAATTGCGGGACCAGCAGCGACCGTTTCGAGACAACCGTGCAATCCACATTTGCATAAGACACCGTTAGGATCAACGATAGCGTGTCCGATTTCGCCAGCCATACCAGTTGCCCCACGGTAAAGTTTGCCGTTGAGGACTAGCCCAGCAGCAATCCCGGTGCCAATGCTTAGATAAGCGATGTGGCGCACAGGAACGGCCGTTTCTTCTCGGTTTTGTTGTAAATATTGGTAAGCGCCTAACGCTGCAATACGTACATCATTTTCGAGATGCGTCGGGGCATTAAATACGGCTGCAACCTTCTCGGCCAATGGATATGTTTCTAAATTTAAGTTCGCAGCTAAATTAACAACACCGGTTTTGTTGTTCACCAATCCAGGTATGCCAATGCCAATGGCTTGAATTTGCTGTTTGGTCGCCCCAGCTTGACACAGGGCATCTTGCACAGCATCTGTAATTGACTGCAAAACATGGGATGTATCGGTAGGATGCTTTGCCTGCCCTTGAATTTGCGTGTTTTGATCAACCACGAGTGCTTCGGTTTTTGTTCCGCCTACATCGAGGCCAATTGCAAATGCGGGTTGATCGGGCAATATTTTCATAAAATTACCTACCTAAATAACCCCTAACTGCTTATCTAACACATAAGCAGATGCACCAAGTAAGATGATGTTTTCAGAAATCGTTACGTACTGAATCGTCGTTTCGACAGTAATGGAAGGAAGAACCTGTTTTTGTACGGCCGTTTGAATCGCTTGTAAGTATGGCTCTCCAAGGCGAACCATTTCACCGGAAATCACAATGTGTTTAACGTTGAGAATACCGATTAAAAAGGCAACGGCCGTTCCCATATAGCCGCCCGCTTTATTAACAAGGGCCATAACACGTTCATCTTGCTCTTTATTGGCTTGAACCAACTTATCCCATGACATTTGTGATTGGGCAACAAGGCTGCGCACGCTAGCCACGGTTTCTAAGCACCCTCGATTGCCACAACTGCAAACGTCGCCATCAGGAACAACCATTACGTGCCCAATTTCACCCGCACCAAAGCTTTCACCATGATACAGTTGCCCATTCAACACAATACCAGCCCCAATGCCTCGTCCCGTATTGATGAGGACTAAGTTATTGGTGTCGTGTTGGCCAAATGAGTAAGAAGCAAAGCCCGCTAAATGGCTATCATTGGCGATATACACAGGCAAGTCATAGCGCACTTTTAACAGATGTTTGAGTGGAATATCTTGCCAGCCTAAGTTGACCGCACTTTTGACAACACCTTTGTTAGCATCCACCAACCCTGGGGTGCCAATGCCAATCCCAAATAAAGGTCGAGTTGCATTTTCTAAAAGTTGATCAAGGAGGTGATAAACAAGGTTGAGAGCAGCTTCCCCAGTACGGCCGTCTACAGGCAAGGTAATGTGATGAACCATCACCCCCCGTAAATTAACAAGCGCACCTTGAAAAGATTCACTGCTTAAGTCTAAGGCAATAAGGTGGCGTGCATCTTCCGCAAACCCTAAAAGGCGCGGA
>JBNKHS010000009.1:0-22917 GCA_050290485.1 Promineifilaceae bacterium (SeqCode)
CGTTAAATTATTTTTACAGGAGCAAAGAATTGATGGAAGCAGTTTACGAACAACTCAAACAGGTTCAAATAGGCTCGGCGATAGAGGTGCATTCGTTTCATTCCGATGGGCTGTGGTACCGCACCAAAACGGCCGTTATTGAAGCCGTTCACCCCAATCGCCTTCTGACCAATATGTGGCCGGGCACAACCATCAAAAACCGCAAGGAAGATTATATTGCTGAATTTGTCAGTCGTTCTACTTATTTTTTCGGTAAACCTTTCTACGTTTTGGAACTTTATGCGCCCGAAGACGGCCGTCTTTTGGAAATCTATATCAATATCAACAGCCCAATCCAATTTGTTAATGGGGCAGTTCATCTCACAGATTGGGAGTTGGATGTTTCTTTAATTCCGGGGGAAACGGCCGTTATTGTCGATCAAGATGAATTTGCGGAAGCGGTCAAACAGTACAATTACTCACCCCAATTCCAAACCTACTGTCATCAGCTTGCCCAAGAAGCTGTCGAAATCGCCAACAATTGGCAACCTCAAGGCATCCCCCAAAAGCTTTAGTAAACCATATCGCCATTCAGAAATGCGGCCGTTTCTGGCGCTTGCGGATTCTCAAAAAAATCTTCAGTGGCCGCCACTTCAACTAAACGGCCGTTTAACAAAAAGCCAACACGCGTCGCTAAACGTCGCGCCTGAAAAACATTGTGGGTCACAATCACAATCGTTGTGCCCTGATTTTGGTTAGCCTCCACCACCAATGATTCAATCAACTTGATGTTGTATGGATCCAGATTGGCGGTCGGTTCATCTAAAAACAAAACCTCTGGTTCCAGCACCAACGCCCGTGCTAGCGCCACGCGCTGCATTTCACCCCCAGACAGTGTAGTTGCCTTTGCAGTTGCGAGGGAGAGTAGACCGAGTTTGTCCAATACGGCCGTTATTTGGCCATTTTTCTGTATGCCACGCAAATTCAAGCCATAGGCCACATTCTCACGCACAGTGCGCTGCAATAGCTGTGGACGTTGAAAAACCATCGTCACCCGTCGCCGTGTGTCTAGATCAGGCCATTGTGCAGTTACCTTGTGCTGATCAAAAAACAACTCACCTGAAGAAGGTTGTTCTAAAAAAGCAAGTTGGCGTAATAATGTACTTTTCCCTGCTCCGCTGGGACCAACCAAAGCCAACACCTCTCCTCGACACACTTGCAACGTATCAATGTCAAGGACAATACGGCCGTTATAAGTTTTGGTTAAGCGGGAAAGAGAATAAATAGCATCCATACCAATTCAAAAGAAAAATCAATCACCATTAACTTGAAAATGAACAGCAACAGCATTGGTAATAAATGCCAACAATAACAGGATAATACCTAAAGCCAAAGCAAGATCGAAGTGGCCTTGCCGCGTTTCCAATACAATCGCCGTGGTTAATACTCTTGTCTGTCCTTCAATGTTACCACCGACAAGCATCACGGCCCCAACTTCGCTAATTGCAGCCCCAAATCCAGCCACTAAACCAACAATGACACCAAATCGGGCTTCACTTAAGACGGTGCGCATAATTTGCCAATCGGTTGCACCCAACGCTCGCAATTGCACACGCAGTTCTTGCCCTACACCGCGCACCGCCGTCATCGTCACCCCCACAATCAAAGGAATGGCCAAAATTGTTTGTGCAAAAATCATCGCTTGTGGCGTAAAAAGCCAATCCCAGCCACCCAATACACCCTGCCTTGACAGCAATATAAAAACGATCAGCCCAACAACAACAGGTGGCAAGCCCATCCCTGTATAAATAACAGCCGTAATGCCACGCAGCCCACGAAATGTACGCAGACCCAGCCAAGCACCAGTCGGAACACCGACAATGGCACCCAACAATACGGCCGTTCCACTTACAAGCAAAGAAAGCCACACAATTTCCCACAATGCAGGATCCCCACTAAATATGAGTTTGATTGCTTCTTTAAGGGCAGATAAAAACATATTAATTTGCGTTACTAAAAAAAAGCTGCTCCCCATTAATTTGGTAAGCATCAATCGCCGTTTGCGTTTCAGGAGAAGTTATCCAATTGATGAACTGCTCGGCTAATTCAGCTTCTATCCCCACATGCAGTTCAGGATTAACGGCAATGACACCATATGGATTTTTTAAACGGCCGTTTCCTTCAAGCAAAAGTACTAAATCCAAACCATCCGCCATTCGCTTCAAATAAGTTCCACGATCACTCAAAATATACGCCTGCCGCTCTTCAGCAATCGTCAATGCAGATCCCATACCTTGCCCTACAGATTGATACCATTCACCCTCCGGCTCGATCCCTGCCGCTTGCCACAAACTCATTTCACGCAAATGCGTACCCGAGCCATCACCACGCGAAACAAATATGGCTTCAGTATCCGCAATCTTTTGTAAGGCTGTAATCACATCTTCATCACGCTCAATCCCTGCTGGATTTTCTACAGAACCCAAGATAATAAAATCGTTATACATCACATCTTGCCGATTGACACCATATCCATTGGCCACAAACTCATCTTCTTTAGCACGTGCATGCACAAGTACAATATCAACATCACCAGACTCGCCCAAACGTAGGGCCTCCCCAGTACCAACGGCAATCACTTCTACCTCGACCCCAAATTCCTGCTCAAATATGGGCAGGATTTCATCCATCAAACCAGAATCGTTAGTTGATGTTGTCGTTGCCAATCGCAATGTTTTTACTGCCTCTGCTTGGCAAGCGCTCAAACTAAGAAGCAACAACAATAAGAAGCCTATAAATTTACGCATCATCTTTTTGCAAACACCTCAATTGAATTACCCTTTTTGTCTTTGTGCTAATTTGTACGCGATGATCAATTATTTGCCCAACAAGCCAAACAGGATGATCCGCAGTCGCAATTAGGGGCCAGTTTTCGCGCAATGATCTTGCCATTTTTCGGTTGATCATCACATCTTTTAATTTCGCCGATTTCCCCTCCATCCCTAAAGGCTGCATGCGTTCACCCGCTAACCGTCCACGCACGATTAATTCTGTTGCTACACCGACATCAACAAAAACGTGCATCTCGCCCGCCTGCTTTTGCACCAAATCAAACTCTAAATCCGTTAAACTCGCTTGCAATACCCACCCATTTTGCAAAACAAGTTCCCCTGGAATGGATAAGGGCCTCACCGAGCTAATTTGCGGCACGGCAATGGGTATATTTTGCGGCGCGGTTGTTAAATACAATGTTTGATAATCGACAAGCAAAGTCACTTGCCCTGGCAAATCTATTTGTGTCCCGGACCGCTTTTGCAAACCGAGCATGCGCGCATCTTCGATTGTTTGAAAACTGATCTCTGTTTGCAACGGCCGTAATTTTTGAATCCCCTCACGCAAAACCATTCGTTGTTGACTGACAGGAAGTGCACACCATCTATCCCGCGAAATTTGTAACCAACCTTCTCCCTCTCCTATTTGTAATTCCGCCCAAATGGCAGCAAAGTGCGCCTGTAACAAATCGTAATCAGCGGCAACAATGCTGCTTAACTGCTGCAAATGCTTTCTAATTTGCGGATTGAAATCTTCTAATATTGGAAGTAATTCATGCCGAATCTTGTTGCGAAAGTAAATTGTATCTTGGTTACTTTCATCTTCGCGAGGGTGTAATTGGTGCATCTGGCAATACGCTTCAATATCAGCACGATTTGTGTTTAGAAACGGCCGTATTAACAACAAATCCTCATCGCCTGGAACATTACCAACAATAGGCATACCCCGTAAACCAGCCCCCCCACTCCCACGCAATAGATGCATCAAAACCGTCTCCGCTTGATCATCCGCATTGTGGGCAACAGCAACTGCAACCGCACCATATTTCGCCGCCACCTCTGCAAAAAAAACATAGCGAGCATGGCGGCCAGCTTCCTCAATTCCCCAACCATTGACATCAGCAACATGAGCAATATCTTCTTTTTTAATTTCAAAGGGAATGCTCCATTTCGTGGCAATTTGGGCAACAAACCGCGCATCTTCATCAGCTTGGGCGCGCAAACCATGGTTCAAATGAGCAACCAACAACGCGTTTGCACCTAAAATCCGACGCAAACAATGTAATAAAGCAAGGGAATCAGCTCCACCAGAAACCCCAACAACAAGCAATGATTTTGTTTCGTGGCTATCCTTATTGATTAGTGTGAGAAACGGCCGTAAACAGGTTCTTACATCTTCCAAAAAAGCACTGTCCCAATGGTTTTCTTTGCCTTCACCCATAAGCTCACAATACCATCATTGTCCCTAAAACAAAAATTGGCCCTTGAAGGGCCAATTCTCATAGGGCGGGTGGGAGTCGAACCCACACGGACTTGCGTCCAACGGATTTTAAGTCCGTCGTGTCTACCATTTCACCACCGCCCCACACCTAGCAAATTGCCAAGCCCTCGTATTGTACACGTGAATATTTTTGGTAACAACCCAAATTGCAAAATCCACAACCCGCAAACGCAAATACCATAAAAATCTAACAAAAAAATAAGACTTAGGTATGTTTGACTTGATTTTTTTCATTATGTATAATGCACTTCGTCGGATTACATTATTGGAACAGTGTCAATCCCAAACTTTGATAAGTTTTGGATATGCAATGTTTTTGACAAACTATTGTAGGCAAAAGCATTGCCACATATTAATAAAAAACCAGCAGGAAAAAAACTATGGCCCTAAAAGGGAACCTGCGAGATTTCTCCACAACTCAATTACTCAACCTTATAAACCTTGCCCGTAAAACCGGGACACTTACCATTCAAAACAATGGTGATGATGCCCATATGTCATTTCGAGAAGGCAAGTTAGTATATGCCTTCATGGGTGATGATGGGAATCACCTAGCTACTGTCTTACAAAACAGTGGTAAGCTTTCCTCAGAACAAGCAAAAATCATCCAATCCCATGCCGAAGGCAAAAGTGACAAGCAATTAGGACATCTGCTCATCACCGCTGGCAGAGTGACCCAAAACGACATCATTCAAAGTGTAAGACAGAACGTCTTAGACATCGTTTATCGTCTATTTACCTGGACCGATGGAGCCTTTAGCTTTGATGCCAACAAAATGCCATCCTCCGGACACATTACAATTCCAATTGATCTCGAAAGTGTCATCATGGAAGGAAGTCGCCGCCTAAAAGAGTGGGAAATTCTTCAAGACGAAATCCCAGATCTTGATATTGCGTTGCGCTTTACTGATAATCCAGATGCACGCCTTAAAAATATCAATCTAACAGTCGAAGAATGGCGCGTCGTCTCTTTTGTAAATCCAAGAAATACAATTCGGCAAATTGCTAAAGGAAATAACCTGAGCGATTTTGAAATCCGTCGTATCGTTTACGGCATGTTACAAGCTGGTTTGGTAGAATTTGTTGGTACACCTAAACCCAAAGAAGTAAAAGAAGCAAACGCTACAGCAACGAGGCGGCGTGGTCAAGTTGAACAATCCCCAGCTGAAAAACGAGGGATGGTCATTCGCCTAATTGATCGTATTAAAAACATTTAAATGGCGTCAACACAACATCAAATGTTTTTGATTACATATCCGAAGACGAAAAACTTATTTACTTGATTTTTCATCTTCCTAATTTGTTATTCAATATTTTTATCACCACTAAGGTATGGATTTATGCAAGCTGTCAAAATGGTAATAACCGGCCCCTTCTCCTCAGGGAAGACCCAATTTATTGGCGCAATCAGTGAAATTGACGTCGTATCCACAGAACGAAAAATATCAAGTGCTGCTGAACAAATCAAAGATACGACAACAGTTGCCATGGACTTTGGCCGGATTACAGTGGGCGATGACTTGGTTTTATATTTGTTCGGTACACCCGGCCAGCGTCGCTTCGACTTTATGTGGGATATTCTTTCCCAAGGTATGTTAGGCTTTGTTGTAATGGTTGACAGCACCAAACCAGAAACATTCCGCGAAGCAAAACGTATTTTAGAAACATTCGAAAGTTATGCAGGTACTCCCTATGTTGTCGCGGCCAATAAGCAAGACCAAGAAGATGCATGGGAACCGGAAGATCTGCGCATCATCTTAAGATTGCGAAAAGAAGTAAAAATATTGCCTTGCGTCGCAGTTGATCGTGAAAGCGTGAAAAATGTCCTGCTTGAATTGCTCTATTCCATTTTAGATCAACTTGATGAAGCTCCAGAATCATAAAAAATTACCTTAACGTGACCTTTACACCTCCTTTACATGCTTTTCACGGGTTTATCAAGGAGCCAATGTTACTATCGTCAACATGAAAACAGTCCACATTTAGCGTCTTTTGTGGACTGTTTATTTTATAAGAACTGTTCATATAGTTTACTATTTGAAAATAGCCATTTGTTATTCACCATTAACAGGGAATAACTTTTAATAAGTTAGTAACCATTAACTTAACAACATCGAGGTAAGTGTGAGTTCTATTGTCACAGAACAAGGAATTCTTCATTATGAATCTATTGGTCGAGGCAGACCAGTTATCCTTTTACATGGATGGATAAACTCTTGGGATGTATGGCGAGATGTCATGATAACATTGGCACGTGAAGGTCAACATCGGGTTTATGCTCTAGATTTCTGGGGGTTTGGAGATTCCGCTAAGGCAACCAGTGCCGCTGACACAACATTTCAAATAAACAGCTATGTAGAGATGGTTCTCTCCTTTATGAATTCATTAGGAATTCAAAAAGCACCAGTATTCGGTCATTCAATGGGAGGTACTGTTGCCTTACAAATTGCATTAGAGCACCCAGAGCGTATCGAAAAGGTTGCTATTGTTGGGTCTCCCATTATTGGGAAATCTTTAAATCCATTCCTTCAATTAGCTGGTTATGGATCTATCGCTAAATTAATTTGGCGCTATCCAATCATGCTCCACTCCATCATGCGCATTTTACTCGCAAAAGATTCAAAAAAAGTGAGAGGTATGATTTTCCGTGATGTACAACGTACAACATTAGAATCCTTCTTTCGAAGCATTGGCGATTTGCGTCAAACTGATTTAAGAAGCCAGCTACCAACAATCGATATTCCTACACTGGGAATCTACGGCGCGAAAGATAATATTGTCTCTCCATCAAATGCAAGTTTGTTGATGAATGGCATGCATAGTGCAGAAATCACGATGTTTTATCAATCGCGTCACTTCCCTATGACGGATGAACCACAGCAGTTCGTTGATTCCGTTATTGAATTCCTAAATTCTGAGGCACCTTTATCTAATTCTAGGAACAATCATAATGGAAAACTCAACTCTAGTAATTGAGGAAAAACAATTTTACTACCCTAACAAGATGGGGCGGATCGTATTGACGGCAATGGAAGAAATTATGGGACACCATGGCGTCAATGCTGTTTTAAATTTAGCCGACCTCCCCCATCTTGTAGATAATTACCCGCCAGATAACCTTGCTCTTGGTTTCACCTTTGAAGAATTCAGCAGCATTCAAAAGACGTTAGATGTTATGTACGGCGAGCGTGGTGGACGCGGACTTGCTTTGCGTGCGGGGCGTGAATCGTGGAAATATGCACTTACAGATTTTATGCCTATCCTCGGCATAACAGATTTAGCCATGCGTATGTTACCACTAGGTATTAAAATCAAAATCGGGCTAGACGTTTTTGCAGAAACTTTTAATAAATTTAGCGATCAACAAGTACGACTTGGTGAAGACAGTGAACACTATTTGTGGATTATAGAAAGATGCCCAATTTGTTGGAATCGCAAAACCGATTCTCCTTGTTGTCATTTAGCCGTGGGTTTACTTGAACAAGCACTGGATTGGGTAAGTCGGGGTAGAAGGTTTAAGGTTGAGCAAACAAGCTGTATTGCTTGTGGTGACCCAACTTGTACTATAGCTATCTCTAAAAAACCTGTAGCATAAGTAATTCGTCAAACCTTTATAAAATTGTTTATTATGAAGAACAAGAAAAATTTTATCTTGCAATCATGAAAGATGTTTTTCGTTCTCTATTTAAACGAAACTTATTTATCAATGTAATTCACATAATTTATTTTGAGTAAAATTTATTGAATTCGTGAATTACTCATTGAAAACACAGAAACTGCTTGGTGTTTTCCTTAGTTGAAAAAGCATTTTGCTATGCGTCGAATAATTCTTAACGAAAAAAGTTTTATATCCCCATTTAATGAACCTGCACGAGAGTTGCGGATTCAGAACAAACCACTCTGGCTTTGGCAAAGAGATTTGCTTGTTCATTATGCTGATGAAGAAAGAGAATACCCTGATTGGGAGATAGCTCGCCAATTTGAGACTGACAACATTGAAAGCTTTGTCCATCGAGACAATCTTTTCTTTAATGACAAATTGGTAGAAGAGTTTATTACACGTGCAAGAGAAGGTCGCAGACCAGTTCGACTTGCCTTCCGTGCAGACGATAAAACAATCTCTAGTCATGTTAAACCTTTGACTCACTCTTTCTTTCAACAAGATGACTTATTATTGGCAGACATGTGGTATTTGCCACAAGGTTTGTCACAAAGTTTAGAAGCAAAGCCGCTTGTTATTGATACAGAGCCATTGGAGCGCGGCTACTATCATGTACCCCCTTATATGGCAACAGAGTTTGGTGATTTAGTTTATCAATTGCCGCGTAAAGTATTCGTTCTACTTGAAAACTGGGTTCATGTTTTTATTGCAGATATTTTGTTGGGTGTGTTTGCGCGTGGGGCTGCGATTGAGGATAGGATCAATGCGGATTGGCGCTATCAATTAAGAATTTTGACTAAGGCGATCATTCAACAAAAGCATGTTTTGTCCAGTTCTGAAGTAGTAAAAATCGGTAAAAATTGCAACATTGATCCCACAGCAAAAATTATTGGATACACTGAAATTGGGGACAATGTTACGATTGGGGCTGGTGCTGTTATTGATAATTGCACTATTGGGAATAATGTTACAGTGTCTCAGGGATGCGAACTTTTGCTAAGTGTTGTTGGCGATGGTTGTTTCCTGCCCTTTCGAGCTGCTCTGTTCATGACAACGCTTATGGAAAACACATCCATTGCGCAAAACACTTGTCTTCAATTATGTGTTGTAGGACGAGATTCATTTATTGGTGCTGGTAATACATTTACTGATTTCAATATTTTGGGTGGCCCTCTTAAAACCATGACTCAAGGTGGATCTTTAGAGGAAACAAATTTACTGATTTTAGGCGGCTGCGTTGGGCATCATTGTCGCATAAGTTCTGGTTCTATTTTTTATGCTGCACGGACGGTTGAATCTGACGTTGTGCTCATTGCAAATGATGATCGACAATTCATTACCAAAAATGTAACTTATGAGCAAAGTGATCATCATCCATATGTAGAAAAATATCCTTATCCCAGATTGTACCCTCGCGAAGACGGGATATAGGTTTTTATATATTAAGAAAGATCATAATTTTGGTTTTGATAATGATAAGGGACAGAATTACTATTGAAGACTGATATAAGCTGACTAAACTCTGTAATATGATTGAAGATTCGTTCGCCTTTATTATTCATCCTATCAATCCTAAACGGGATGTTAGTCGGAAGTATCCAACTTTAGGCAAATTACCTGCATGGTTGATTGATTATTTGTCGTTATTTTTCCCTCCAGTTTATATTTCTGAAATTAAGGGGATTCAATCTATTGAAAACGGCCGTAAAATAAAAGGATGGTTTGTAGCTTGTCCGCTCACGCCAAATCGCATGATGAGTTTGCCACCCACTGTTGTTTACAAAAAAGTCACTCAAACGGGACGTTTTGCCGAAAAATTAGGGGCAAAGTTATTGGGGTTAGGTGCTTTTACATCAGTTGTTGGCGATGGTGGAATTACAATCGCTAAAAATCTCACTATCCCTGTAACGACTGGAGATAGCTATACCATTGCCCAATCAGTTTACGCCATACGGGAAGCAGCAAAAAAACTAGACACCCCCTTACGCGAAAGCACGTTGGCCATTGTAGGAGCAACAGGAGCAATCGGCTCCATTTGTGCAGAGATGATTGCTCCAGACATGAAGGAAATCATATTGATCGGCCGAAGAATGGAAAAGCTAGAAGAAGTCCGAACAAATGCAATGAAAGCTGGGTGCAACCAAGTATCTGTTACCAATGATATTAATGAACTTTCCAAAGCCCATTTTATTATTACAGTCACCAGTGCAGTAGACGCTGTCATTGAACCTAAGCATTTGCGAAAAGGGGCGGTTGTGTGCGATGTTGCCCGTCCTCGTGATGTTTCACGACAAGTTGCTGATGAACGCCCAGATGTTTTGGTCATTGAAGGGGGCATGGTTGAAGTTCCAGGCCCAGTTGATTTTGGTTTCAACTTTGGTTTTCCAGAAAAGATGGCTTATGCCTGTATGGCAGAAACAATGGCCTTGACGCTAGAAAAAAAATACGAATCCTATACACTAGGTAAAGATATAACATTGTCTCAAGTACAGACAATTGATACAATCGCTACACGGCACGGATTTCGTTTAGGTGGATTCCGTAGCTTTGAACGTGCAGTCAGCGAACAAGAAATTGCGTACGTTAAAGCTTGCCGAGAAACAAGTAATACCGTTAATAAAAATTTTAATTTAACCAGTCAACAATTAATTGATTCTATAGTTTAATAACCTAGGAAAAAGCTCATGAGCAACGGCCGAATTTTAATAGTCGAAGACGATTTTGACATATCAAACATGTTACGTATCTTCTTCACGGGTCAAGGATACAATGTTGAAGTCGCGGCAAGAGGCAATGATGCCTTAGAAATGTGTCGCAAAAAGCTTCCTGACTTGATCCTACTAGATATCATGTTGCCCGACATGGATGGGTTCGAAATTTGCAAAGTTTTGCGAACGACTACCCGAACCAGCCATATCCCGATCATCTTCCTCACGCAAAAGGATGAACGCAGCGATAAGATCAAGGGTTTGGAACGCGGTGCCGATGATTACATCACAAAGCCATTTGATATTGAAGAACTGAAATTACGTGTTCGTTCATCAATTTTACGGCAAAAGCAGATCAATCAAACAGATCCAATAACAGGATTGCCTAGCAGCCGCTTGATTGAAGACCAGTTGCGTGAGCTTATGCGCACCAGTGATTGGACGTATATGCAAGTTGGTATTGATAACATCGAGCCGTTTAATGATTCTTATGGATTTGTGGCGCGAGACGAAGTGTTGCGTTTTACAGCAATGCTTTTGAATGAAATTATCGACCAACAAGGTACGCTAGACGATTTCATCGGGCACGCAAGTACTTACACCTTCGTCTTAATCACAAGATCTGATAACGTGAAATCGATTGATGAAAGTCTGCGTTCTCGCTTTAGTGAAGGTGTTCTGTCACATTACAATTTTATGGATCGAGAACAAGGTGGAATTATGAGTGATTCTGGCATTGTACCGCTCATGAGTTTATCTATTGGTACAGTCTCCGATAAATCAAACCCATCTGATATTCGTGAAATTACGGAAACTGCAGCTGAGCTTCGTCGTCAGGACAGGGAATCAGCTGGCTAATATTTATCAAAATTCAGCGGAAGTTTCAGCTGAGGTCCAAGGTACATACACGTAATGGATAAGCAATTAGCCTCGGCTAGAGTATGGAGCTTTCTAGAAAACCTTAAAGAAGGTGTTCTCATTGTGGAAATGGATGGCTCTCTAGTTTATTGTAATCAGGCCGCGTTAAATTTTCTTGGCCTGACACGTTCAAGCGACTCTATTGCTGAGATTAACTTAAATCAAACAAAAGGGGTCAATTGGGAAGCGTTGCTTAGCCCCCCAGCTAAGCTGTTGTCTCGTTCCAATAAAGGACGCACGCTATCGCTTGATGCTAATCCTTATTCATTTGAAGATCAACAACTTGTACAAATTACTGTTAATGAGCTTACGGCCGTTTCTCATGACACATTTCATCAACTAACCGCCCTGGCGCGGGTTAGTAAAGAAACAGACTTCAAAAAACAACTCCGCCTGCTCGTCGATAGCTTAATCGAGTTTGGCTGGAATCGCGTCTTGCTAAGCTTGCGCGACAAATCATTTTCCCCAACTGAATTAATTATTGCGGGATTCACCAGCGAAGAAGAAAACTATATATCTGAAAACATGCTTCCAGGTGAAGCATGGCTCGATCTGTTCACTTCTTCTGAGAATGAGCAATATAAACATGGCGAATGTTTCTTGGTTCCTGATACAAGTAAATGGTCACAGAAATATATTAATGCTATATTGCCAGATCCAGAAGCAAAAAATACCAATGAAAGCGGCTTATGGCATCCCCATGATGTTTTTTGTGTCCCATTGTATGATCGCAAGCAAAACAGAATTGGGTTAATTGGTCTTGACCGCCCTGAAAATGGGCGACGTCCTGATGAACGTGCGATTCAGGTTATTGAATTGTTTGCTAAATTTGCCAGTTCCATTATCGAAAATGCACAGCTTGTACAAGAAGCTGTTGCACGAAATCGCGAATCAGAAATTTTGCTAGAAGCAAGTAATGCGTTTTCTAGCACGTTGGACAAGGACACAATTCTATCTCAACTTGGGAAACATATTTTACAAGCAGTTCAAGCAGATGGGTTTACTATTTACCAGTGGAATCGTGTGGACAACAATTTAATTGTTCTTCTCGATTCTGCGATTGAGTCATCAACGACTGCGGCCACAGGAACGGCCGTTTCCATCCCAAATTCAAAAATCATAGAGCAAGTTCTCCATCAAGAGCAAACCATCATTCATCAATGTGATGATGCTCAAAACCTTGAAATTCCCCAGCCCGTTTGGTATCAACCAAAGCAAACATGCGCTTGCATATTGCTTCCCCTTCTCCTCGCTGGAGAGACATTTGGGTTTATACAAATTATCAATCAGAAAGATAAACCCAGTATCTTTGAACAAAATTTGCGGCTCCTTGCCGCATTAACCAACCAAGCCAGCACCGCCCTGGAAACCTCCCTTATTTTCGAAGATACCTATGAACGGGAACGTTTCTATGGCGCATTAGGGAATGTGAGCCTGGCTCTAAACTCAACGTTAGACAAGGACACAATTCTCAACCTTATCTGTCGTGAAAGTTTGCGCATCTTTAATGTTGATGGGGCTTACATTTGGCAATATGAAGAAGGTGAATTCCTTGGTAGCGCCGCTAAAGGTCATGGAGAAGATCAATTCGACAATGTCATCATCTCAGAAGATGATGAAAAATCATTTATTGCCCATTTAGCGAAAACAAAATCAGCAACCTACATCAACAGAATTGATGAAAACGATCAATTTGAACTACGTCTACCCAAATCAGAAGAAATCAAAGCTGTGTTAGGTGTTCCCTTAGAGCAAGAAGGGCACGTTATTGGCACAATCCTTCTTGTTGACAAAAACAATGCAGATAGATTTACCTATCAAGATGTTACCCGAGCCACAACATTTGGTGTACAGGTTGCAATTGCCATACAAAACGCAAAATTATTTGAAGAGTTACGCTCACTAAATGAAGATTTAGATGATCGTGTTGCCATTCGCACACAAGAACTTCATGAAGAAAGTAACCGTGTCAAAATTTTATTGCGAATTACTTCTGAACTGTCTGCCAGCTTAGATCAAGATCGCGTATTAACTTTAGCGCTCAATTTAGTGAATGAAGTTGTTAACGCCACAGATGGTGTCATTTTATTGGTTGATCCAGAAAGTGGTGAATTTATCTTTAGATCTTCGTTAACAAGTAAATCACCAATCTCACCCAAAGGCATCCCCAGTGGCTTACAAAGCAATGAAGGGTTAGCTGGTTGGATTCTCGAAAACAGATCTGCTGTCATTGTTCCCGATACAGCAAAAGATCCCCGTTGGGTCAATCGTGAAACAAGTAGTGATCATCGGGCAGCACTTGGCGTCCCCTTGATTTCAAATGAAGAAGTCATTGGCGTTCTAATGATGTTCCATGTGGAAGCACATGCATTTACCATGCAACAGCTAGATTTGGTTGAAGCGGCAGCTATTCAAGTGGCGAACGCGATTAACAACGCTAGTTTGTATGAGTTGATCTTTGATCAAGCAGAACAACTAGGCGCTATGCTTCGCAGTGAAATCATTCAAAAAGCTAACTTGCAGGCCATCGTAGAAAGTATCGCGGATGGGGTTATTGTTGCCGATAATCAAAACACGATTGAAATGGCAAACATACCCGCTTCGACAATTTTAGATATCCCTCGCGATCAACTCATTGGGAAACAAATTAATGAGCTCCTTGGTGTCTATGGGCACTTTGGGGAATCATGGATTGAAACAATTGCTAATTGGGCTGTTCATGTCGAAAAGTTGGAACAGTGGACCTATTTGGCTGATCAATTACATATTGAAGATAAATTTGTGAGTGTTCATTTATCTCCTGTCTTATCTGATGGGCATTTTTTCGGTACAGTTTCTATTTTCCGAGACATTACTAAAGAGGTTGAAGTGGATCGTCTCAAAAGCGAGTTCGTTTCAACAGTATCCCATGAATTGCGCACTCCAATGACATCGATTAAAGGGTATGCAGATCTCATGCTGATGGGCGCGGCTGGTTCACTAACCGAACCTCAAATTCGGTATATGCAGGTTATTAAAAACAATGCAGACCGATTGCATATGTTGGTGAATGACCTCCTCAACATTTCTCGCATTGAAACGGGCAAAACAACGCTTGATTTACGGCCGTTAGACATACCACAAATTGTGAACCAGGTGCTCGAACACTTAAACGGCCGTATCCAGCACGAAAACAAAAACCTAAACATTCATAACGATATTGCCCCAGCATTACCATTGGTCAATGCTGATCATGCCCGCGTCACCCAAATTCTCACCAACCTGCTCGATAACGCATTCAACTACACACCAGAAAATGGCGACATCATTATTCAAGTACGCGCAACAGAAAACCACGTCTTCATCAGCATAACAGATACAGGTATTGGTATCTCCGAAGACAATCAAGACAAAATTTTCGACAGATTCTTCAGATCAGACGATCCTGACGTTCAAAAAGTACCCGGTACAGGTCTCGGTCTCGCCATTGTGCAAAGCTTAATTGAAATGCACGGTGGTCATTTACAGTTAGAAAGCGAGCTAGGAAAAGGCAGTACCTTCACATTTAATCTGCCCGTTTTAATAGAAGATAGTGATCCAACTTAAGGACATAGTTAGACGATATTTACGTATACATGAGATAAATTATGACTCAAATATTAATTGCAGAAGATGATCAAGACATCAGAGAATTAATCGTCCTAACCCTACAATTTAACGGCTTCGATGTAGATAATGTTGAAGATGGTGCGGCTGCCGTAGAGCAGGCACAAAAAAAACCGTATGACATCATCCTAATGGACGTACGCATGCCTCGCATGACTGGTTATCAAGCTTGCCGTGCGTTAAAAGACATAGATGCAACCAAAGACATTCCTATTATTTTTCTATCTGCCAAAGGACAAGAACAAGAAATTCAAACAGGGATAGATGCTGGTGCATCTGATTATATTCTAAAACCTTTTGCTCCAGATGTTTTAGTCAATACGATCAATAAAGTATTGACGCGGACGTCAACTTCCTAAAATTAAGATTTTATTGGTGCAAGTAAACAAAAAAGAACGCGCCAAATCGAGTTAAACCAAAACTGTTATGAGTATCACTACAGTCGGCAATCATCTAATTCACTATGAAGTCCTCGGACGAGGCAAGCCTTTAATCTTTATCCATGGCTGGTTAGGGTCTTGGCGATATTGGTGGCCATCTATGCAAGCCATGTCCTCTCAATATCGTTCCTTCGCTTTTGATTTGTGGGGATTTGGTGATTCAAGTAAGGCTCCAGACCAATATACAATCGACGCATACGTTGAAATGCTTCACCAATTTATCGAAACCTTAGGTGTTGCCCCTCCCGTCGTTCTGATTGGTCACGCATTAGGCGGTGTTGTCGCGACTCGTTACACAATCAAATATCCAGAAAGTGTGGATAAAGTAATCACAGTTGCCTTACCGGTTGTTGGCACAGATCTCAACAATAAATTAACAGATACTGATCCTGACACATTCTTAAACAAAGTTGTTAAAGCAAACAACTTCTCTGAAGTTGACACAGAATTGCGTAAAACTGATTTAGCTGCATTTAATCAATTAGCATCTGAAGTAACATTAGATAATTTTGTGCCCGATCTAATCGATTTTCCACGTCCATTACTTATGTTGCACGGAGGACAAGACGCCATTGTACAACAACCCGCAGGCGAAAATAGCTACTTACTCGATTCTGAAGAACGCCGTTTTTATGTTACCCTTGATGAATGCCAACACTTCCCCATGCTGCAAGAAAAAGCGAAATTCAATCGGCTCATGCTTGACTTTATTATTGCCGGAGACGATCTAACTGAACTTGCGCCTAAAGAGTATTGGCAACGCCGTACTCGTTAATCCTTCTCGTTTTATTGACCACAATTCAAACCTTATGTATAGTGAATGCCAAAAATTGTTGTTAGTACAATAGTTTTTTGTGTCCCTGATTGTTTTTCAAACATGCACACGATTTACGTGTCCACATAAGAAGGAGTTTTGCATGAGCGACTTCAAATTTGAAGCTTGGCCCACAGAATTTTTGAGCATAAATCAACATTTTGGAGCAAATCCCCAAAACTATGCCCAATTTGGATTACCCGGCCATGAAGGTATCGATATCATGGCACCTTCTGGAAGCAAGATTTTTGCTGTTGCTGACGGCTTTGTCAGCCAAGTAAGGACAAACCCTAATGGGCACAATTATGGTATTCATGTACGTATCGATCACGCAGACGATTACCAAACGATTTATGCACATCTCCAAGAAGCACAAGTACGCGTTGGGCAGCAAATAAAAGCGGGACAACAACTTGGCTTAGCCGATAATACAGGCAATAGTTTTGGCTCACATCTTCACCTCACCCTAAAGCGTAAAAATCAAAGCCAGGGAATTTGGCCTTATAACATTTTCGACCCAACACCCTACCTTCTCCCACTGATGGGATGGCAACGTCCTGCGGGTCCATACATTGATGGCTGGGCCTACACAGATGGCATCGTTATCATTGATGATTTAGCTCAAGCCAATAGTGGGGGGATTAACTTAAGAAAAACAGCAAGCATTTCTGGTCAGCTTGTTGATTTGATTCCTGAGGGATCAATTATGTTAGTCAACGGAACTGCCAAAAATGGCTATACGCCTGTTAAAGTACCTACAGCTTCTGTCAGTACCGTTGAACCTGAGCCAATTATCTCTGAGCCGCCCCCCTCACACCAAGACAACACAATTGATGGCTGGGCATGGAGTAACTATCTGACGACAATAGGTAATAATCAAGCCGTTGTCGGACAATATGGTATCAATTTAAGAGCCGCGCCGAAACGTGGTGGTGATAATATCGGTTTGGTTAAGGGGAATAGTACAGTTCTAATTACAGGCTCATCTAAAGGTTCTTATACCCCTGTAGAAGTACGGCGTAAAGATTTTTCGGGACCAATTAACGTCCCTGATGATGTAGTCGACAGCGGGCCGGCACCAACACCAACTCCGCAACCGGTGGTCGATGAAAACAGTGTGCTGGGCTGGGCATATACTCAAAATTTAACGATTAATGGCAATGAAGCAATTTCTGGACGTTATGGAACCAACCTTAGAAGCAAACCATCACGCGCAGGAGAACCACTTGGCCTCTTTTGGGAAGGTGGACGCGGAACGGTTGCCGGGTTACCACGAGGTAATTACACACCAATTATTGTTCCTAAGCAATATTTGCGTAATATGCCGAATCAGCTGCCAACGATTGAACAACCAGATCCATTGCCTGAAAACGAAAATCCAACACCGCCTACCCCTATTCAAGATTCAACGCCAGGTTGGGCATTTACAGCCGCGATTACACATGATGGAGGATCGGTCATTGCTGGACCTTATGGCATCAATCTGCGGAATGCACCAAGACGTGATGGGCAGAATGTTGGATTTGTACCAGCTGGCGAGCGGATGGTTTTAACAGGGCAAGCGCAAGGTGAATATACACCGGTCCGTGTGGATGATGATGTCATCCAAGCACCATATGATCTTTCTGCACCACCCACCTCCAGCGGTGGAGATAATGATACGACTCCGACACCACCGCCTAGCCAAGAACCACCGATTTTGGGTAGTGCCCAAATTGGACTGCATGCATCGGCCGACCCTACGATTACGCAAGCTGAAATTCAAGAGTTCAAAGATATGCGACCAGGGATGATTAAGGTTTTATCATTCCATAATCCACAAGGTGTAGAGCAGTTGGTAAATAATCATCCAAATGCGCATTGGGTGGTACGTGCTTTCCTCGATTTTCGCAGTGGGAATGGGGTTCGTAATATTAGTCCAACTCAATTTGTTAATGACACAATTAATGATGTTAAACGTACATTGAATATCATTGGCTCTGGGAAAAATGTTGTCGTTGAGCTGCATAACGAACCAAATCTAACGCCAGAAGGGTTAACTGGCGCATGGCGCGATGGCAATACATTTGCTGATTGGTGGCTGGATGTCTTAGAGAAATACCGAAAGGAATTACCAGGAATGCGTTTTATCTATCCAGGGCTTTCACCAGGTTCGGCCGTTTCTGGGATCAAACAAGATCACATTCAATTTATTGAAGCAAGTCGTCGAGCAGTTGAAGCAGCAGATGGTCTGGGAACACATATTTATTGGTCGAATGTTTACCCTATGGATTGGGCATTGAATGTGTTAGATGATTACATTAGTCGTTTTCGTTATAAACCAATTTGGATAACGGAAGCCAGTAATAATAAAACAGGTACGGCCGTTCATAAAAAAGCGCAAGAGTATTTAACGTTCTGGAAGGAATTACAAACACGGCCAACCATACGTGGCGTCACCTACTTTGTTGCCTCAGCAAGTGATCCCGCCTTTAAGGAAGAAATTTGGGTGGGGCGCGGTATGGGGAACTTGATTGGGCGTCGGTAGAGGGAGAGAAAATTGAAATTAGTAACATATAAAATCAACGATCAGCAAAAAATTGGAGCTGTCGTCAATAATCAAGTCATTGATCTAAGTGACTTAGCTGCAAATATGTTAGCTTTTATTGATTTAGGGGATGAAGGTCTAAACGAAGCAAAAACAGTTATGCAAAAAGCTGGTTCATCCTTACCTATTGAGGAAGTGCAGTTAATGGCGCCTATCCCCAGCCCGAGGCGAAATGTAATGTGCTTAGGGTTGAATTATGCAGAACACGCTAAAGAGTCGCTTGCCGTCAAAGGAAAGGATTTAAAAATACCAGAATTCCCGATTGTATTTAACAAAGCAACAACGGCCGTAACTGGACCCTATGATTCCATTCCGTTTGATACGGCCGTTTCCAGCGAAATCGATTGGGAAGTTGAACTGGGTATTGTCCTTGGCAAAAGTGGGAAGAACATCTCTGAACCAGAAGCGATGCGTTTTGTCTATGGATACACCATTATCAACGACATATCTGCACGCGATTTACAAATGCAAGGCAAGCAATATTTCAAAGGGAAAAGCCTGGATGGGAGCTGCCCGATGGGTCCCTATCTCGTAACTGCCGATGAAATTGCAGATCCGCATAATCTACAAATCAGCTGTCGTGTCAATGGCGAAACAAAACAAGACAGTAGTACAAAGTATATGATCTTCAATATTCCCGCAACGATTGCTTATCTCTCTAAAGGAATGACCATGCTTGCTGGCGATGTCATCGCCACAGGAACACCAGACGGAGTTGGATTTGCACGAACACCACCCGAATTCATGAAATCTGGAGACGTTTTAGAAAGTGAGATTGAAGCAATTGGGGTGATGAGAAACAAAATAGGTTAAACAACAAAATGACAAAGATGGGCTCGATTTTCCAATCGAACCCATCTTTAACGTAATTCATCACATTTACTTTTTAATGATGAATCTCGCTTACAATTTTCCCATCCGCAATCGTAATTTGGCGTGATGCACGACTGGCTAACTCGTTGTCATGGGTCACCATTAAAATCGTTTTGCCACCGCTCACCAAATCTTGAAACAAACGAAATACAGAATCAGCAGATTTAGAATCTAAATTTCCTGTCGGTTCGTCAGCAGCCAAAATAGGCGGATCGTTGGCCATTGCTCGGGCAATAGCAACCCGCTGTTGTTGTCCGCCGGAAATCTCTGAGGGCAATTTAAATGCTTCTCCGGCCATATCAACCTGTTCAAGCAAAAACATCGCCCGTTCTTGACGTTCTTTTTGTGAATACATATCACAAAAGTCCATGGGCAACATGATATTCTCTAAACAGGACAACATTGGCAATAGTTGGAAAAACTGGAAAATAACGCCAATCGTTCGTCCACGCCATTCAGCCATTGGTCCTTCTTTCAATTTATGAACGGCCGTATCAGCAATAAACACACCCCCAGATGTAGGCCGATCAATCCCCGTGATCATATTAATCAATGTAGACTTCCCACTACCAGATTTACCCACAACAGAAACAAACTCCCCACGATCAATCTTTAAATCAATCCCATCAAGGGCAATAAAGTCACCAACTGGTGTAATATATGCTTTAACAATATCTTGAATATCAATCAAGTGGGTTGGCTCATAATTATCAAGCAATAAGCCATTCTGCCCGTCAACTTTACTTCCAAACAACCGCTTTATCATACATTTATCCTTAATTGGAGAACAAAAACCATATTAACTAAAACAAATTGAAATCAATTACGTTCTCCTGAAAGTAAATTCCAAAGTAATCTTTGTTTTTAAGAATCTTTCCAGAATTTACTTAAAAGTAGCGTCTTTGAATCAATAAATTATTATACGTCAAAAACAGCACAAAGGTTTTACAAATTTTGCAGACATAATTACGTCAACAAGATGAACACAAAACAGCTCTAATGCATTGAAAAAGCATGAAAAATCATCTCAGAAAATTGACAATGCCAGAGTGACCCGATATAATCCGAGTTCTGGGTATGCTTGGCTGAGTTTATTAGTTGGGTCGCTTTACAATCAAAAGCGTATAGAGTCAAAAGGAATACTATGAGAAGACTCAACAAATACGTAAAAATGGGTTTTTCACCTAATTTTTAGAACGTAAACGACAAAACAATAAAGAAAAAATATAGTCTTTTGACTCGGCTTTTTCCCACAAGTATTTGGATATAAGCCGAGTTTTTATTTGCAAAACCCTAAAATCCCATATGGAAGAGATCTTATAAGTATGTCCAACGAAGATGCAAATTTTTTAGAAGAGTTTTTAGATCAACACGATTACACTGAACCAAAAGTTGGTGACATCCGTAAAGGTGTCATAGTCGCAATTACCCAGCAAGGCGTAATCGTTGACTTGGGCTTAAAACGAGATGGCATTGTGCCTTCTACCGATTTAAGCAAATTAGAAGATGAAGAACGCGAAGCGTTACAAGTCAATGACGAGATTTCGGTATTTGTAACAGATACCGAAGCGCCAGATAGTCTCATCGTGTCTATTCACATGGCAAAGCTTAATCAAGATTGGATTGATGCTGAAGCCCATTTAGAAAGTGGTGAGATTATTGAAGGTGAGGTAATTGGTTACAACAAAGGTGGGGCAATCGTACCATTCGGTCGTTTGCGGGGCTTTATTCCTGCATCTCATCTAGTTGAGCTTACACGTGGCCTCAATGATCGGCAACGTCAGCAAAAACTTGCAAAACTTCGTGGAGAAAAGCTTCCATTAAAAATTATCGAAGTTGATCGCCGTCGTCGTCGTCTTGTCTTCTCCCAACGTGACGCACAAAAAGAGTGGGAAGAAATTCGTAAAGCAGAACTTCTGGAAAACTTAGAAGAAGGTACTGTCTTAACAGGGCGTGTTAGTGGTTTACGCGATTTTGGGATCTTCGTCGATCTAGGCGGGGCTGATGGTTTGGTACATATTTCCGAACTTGCATGGTATCGTATAGATCATCCGCGCGAAGTTGTGAAAGTTGGCGATGAAATTGAAGTTTATGTCTTAAATATCGACCCTAATGACCAACGAATCAGCTTAAGCCGCAAACGCCTACTCGAAAATCCATGGGCACGTGTGGAAGAAAAATACCAAACTAACCAATTAGTTGAAGGCAAGATCACACGCCTCGTCGACTATGGTGCATTTGCTGAGTTAGAACCGGGAATCGAAGGGCTACTCCACTTATCACAACTATCTCGTGCCCAAGTCAATGCCGCAAGTGAAGTTGTAAATGTTGGTGAAACCCATCTCCTCCGCGTTGTCAGCATTGATCCAGATCGCCAACGTATTGGTTTAAGTCTACGTGCAGTAAGCGCCCAAGAACAAATTGAATGGATGGCAACACGAGATCTTGAAGAAGAAGTCTCAGCTGAAACTGAGGAAGAAGTAGAAACAGAAGAAGAGGTTGTTGCAGAAGCTGAAGTTGTTGCAGAAGCTGAAGAAATCGAAGAGGAAACAGCGGCTGAAGAATCAACCGATGAAGCACCTACAGAAGATGATGATAGTAGTGAAGAAACGCCTGCTGAAGAACAAGAACCAGATTCTTCAGAGGAAGAGGAAACTGAGTAAATTTTTATGGCACCAAATAAAGATAAATTAGAAGTTGAAGGAACTGTAATTGAATTATTACCCAATACTCAATTTCGTGTTGAGTTGGATAATGGTCACAAAGTATTAGCGTACTTATCTGGCCGTATGCGTAAATATTATATTCGTATTTTGTTGGGTGATCGTGTACGCGTGGAAATGACCCCTTATGACTTAGATCGCGGGCGTATTACATACCGCTATCATAAAAATCGGGCAAGACAGTCGCGCAGCAAGTAACTATTCAATATTAATTTATCCAAGCCAATTTTTTTTACC
>JBNKHS010000010.1:0-22615 GCA_050290485.1 Promineifilaceae bacterium (SeqCode)
CTTCGCTTGACCCTATATTTATCCTCGTGTAGCATTCATTCATTATGAAATCAACGACTGCAATTGCATTCATTCTTGGCTTGATCATGTTGCTGCTGGTTATGGTCGCCGCCTTTGTTTTTTTGTTCCAAGGACGTAACACATTAGAGGAACAGCGGAATACCGCACAGATGGAGGCGACGGCACTGCAAGATTCGCTGGCACAAGCGAATGCCAATATGTCTGTTGCTTTGTCCACCCGTTCTGCTGTTGAAGATGCGCTGGCAACGGCCGTATCTGACGCGGTCTTGCTCGAAGGACAGTTGGTAGAGAGCCAGCAAGAGGTGGATGACCTGATGGCGCAACTCTCCAACGCCAGTGACACGGTCACAGCTTCCGAAACGTCACAAGCGCCTAAAGTTGCCATCCTACTCCCAGTCGAGGGTGCCACCATCCCCGTTAATGGAGCGGCAGAGATTGTCATTGCCGCTGCTGATCCCAATGGTATTGCTGTTGTCAATGTATTGATCAACGACGAATCATACCAAGAGTTCAATGCCGGTGATGTCCCCCTTTTCACACAACGCATCGAATGGACACCCACCGAAACGGGACCATACAAAATTGATGTGATGGCTGTTAACGTTAATGGCATTGCCAGTGAATTAGCAACCGTTTCTGTTGATGCCAATCAAATTACAACCACGGGGGCATTAGATTTGCCCGATGCCCAGGCTGCCTTACGTGCTGAAATAGAAACGGCCGTAGCCGAAATTCGCGGCCTTGAACCCATTACCCCTGTTGTGACCACCATTCTTACCCCTGCCCAACTACGGCAACGTGTCGAGACCGATCTGTTTGAAGAGTACACGCCTGAAGAAGCCCAAAATGAAACTTATGTTTTGGCCAGCTTCGATTTTTTACCCATTGATTTTGAACTCCGTGACTTTCTGCTTGATTTATACGCGGAACAAATTGCTGGCTTTTACGATCCAGAAACAGATGAATTTGTGGTTGTGAGTGCTGATGAAACATTCGGGGCGGCCGAACAAGTGACGCATGCTCATGAATTTGTTCATGCCTTGCAAGATCAACATTACGCTTTGGATATGCTTGACAATGACGATCTTAGTGCGGATGAAAGTATGGCCTTACGTGCGCTTGCTGAGGGAGAAGCAACTTTTGTGCAGACCCAATACGCTTTATCTGGGGCTGTGGATGTGGGTGAATTGTTGGCAGAAGGCACAAACTTAGAAACACCCGTTTTGGATAATGCACCACCCATCTTTTCCGAAAGTTTGCTTTTTCCCTACTTGACAGGGAGCGAATTTGTAACAGCTCTTCATGAAGAAGATGGATTCAATGCGGTGGCTTACGCCTGGACGAATCTGCCCAAATCAACAGAACAAATCATCCATCCAGACCGTTTTTTAGCTGACGACTTTCCACAAGAGGTGGAACTGCCTGAATTTGATTTTGGGTCTGCTTGGGTGCTGGCTGATGAGGACGTGTTGGGTGAAGCGATGTTGCGCCAATATTTAGGACAGCAGCTCAATGCAGATCAAGTCGAAACGGCGGCAACTGGGTGGGGTGGCGATCGATATGCTGTCTATCATTCAACCGAACCTGAGTTTGACGATGAGTTAATTATGGTGTTGCGTATTGTGTGGGACACAGAAGAAGATAGCATCGAATTTGCAGCACTTTATCCCAACTATGCCTCCCGTCTACTGGATGCTGAAAGCATCATTCAAGAGAACGGCAGCGAATGTTGGTTTAGCGATGATGAGTCTTTTGATTTGATTTGTTTGTTTCAAGATGGCTTAGAAACGTTAATTGTCCGTGCAAAGACATTGACGACTGTAGAATATATTGCCCGTGAGATCGATGCAATGAAAAATGAGTAACGAGTAAAATCTGTCTCAGCACTCAGCTACTCAGCACTTAACTCGACGTCATCTACAATGCCCACGATAACTGCACGAATTGGCGCTACTTTTTCTTCCAGTACCTGACGTGCCCCATTCCCCTCATCTAGCACTAAAACGATATCTCCGACACCCGCATGTGCACTGTCGACGCAAATGTCGTAAGCGCCTGTTTCTTCCCCTTCTGGTGTTAGGCGATCCACGAGGAGTAATTTACGGCCGTTAAATGTTTCATGTTTGATTGTGGCCACAACGGTGCCACTGACCCGTCCAATATACATGCCCCAATGCTAGAGGTAAACGGCCGTTTCGTCAAAAAAAGATTGGAGACGAGTGCCTACGGCACAAGATTGGAGATTGGGTAACTTCTAGCGAACGATCAATCTCCAATCGCTAATCTCCAAAAGCATTAAGTTCTTGTCACACCTTCTCCCCTATGCTATCCTGTGGCAAATAACCCACCCACAGGAGAGGGAATTTGATTGAACAGGTAGGCTCGATTGCGTTTGGCTTGGTTTGGGGATGGTTGGTTGTCCTGATTTGGGGGCGTCCACCTCTGAAACGGCCGTATCTCAGCATTCTTGTTGTTGCTTTGGTCACACTCCCGTTTACAGGCCTTGTTTATGGCTTAACAACAATTCCCACAACCACCTATTTTTTAATCGCAACAGCATTTTCTGCTATCATCCATCTCCGTTGGCTCAACAGTCTAACAATTCCATAATTTATCCTTGATAATTTCACAGGAGGCATCCATGTTCTTACAAGCAACAGAAATCATCACCGCAACGCCGATACAGCTCTTTGGAGCAGGCGGCTTTGGCATGCTCATCGGTTGGTATGTGTATTACATCAATCGCTACCGTAAAGGAGATGTACAGTTTAGTGATTTAAGCACAGTCATTGGTATTTTAGGAGGTGGCGCAATTTTAACGCTTTTCCCTGCCAAAACCGATCTGTTTGGTGCCTATGGTATTGGCTTGGCCCTTGGCTTTTTTGGTTACTTCGCTTTCCTCATGTTGTGGGTGCGTATCTCCAAAAACTTCAATGTTGATTGGTTCCTCGATGGTCGTCGTCGTGCGCCGAAGGGGGGGTGGATGATTCCTGAAGGGCTTCGTGACACCATTACCCCAATGGCCGAAGATGAAAGTTCTCAAGAAGGATTTGAATAAAAGTTAACCAGACCCGAAGGGTTCAAAAAACCTCCGGGTCTTTTGTTACGGAGCGGAAAAATATGGCAACTGGAAAGGAAATGCGTAACGTTGTTATTCAGCGCATGTTGGATGATAAGGATTTTTTCAATTTGTTTTTGGTAGATCCTGATGCAGCACTTGCTGAATTCCCAGATTTGGATCCTCGTGATGCAAGATTGATAAAGCGAGAAGTCAAAGATCTTGCTACTTTAGAAGAGTTTGCCAAAAAAAATAACATTACAGTTGCATCAGTTCGAATAAGCAACGGGGGTTCACAACCGGCACCTTCAGTGGAGGATATGGAAGAGGCAGCACCGGAAGGGGATAGTGTGCCACAGCGCATCGTCAGTACTGGTTTTGCTGAAGATCGTAAACCAGACGAGCCGTTAACCCCAGAAACACCGTTGTTGCCCAATGAAGGGTATTATTTCTGGTTTGAGGTGGGTGATCCCGTGGCAGGTTCGATTGAAGCAACCCCCACTGCTTTGCCTGATGATCTCCCGCCAAAGGCTAAATTACAAGTTGTGCTTTACGATTTCAAAAAAGGGTTGCAACAGGTGCGCCCTGATGATGTTGGTGTTGTCGAAATTCAAGAGGATGGCACGGTAAAAGTAGTGCGTGCTGTGGCTGAACCGACGAATTTAGCCGATCCTTCATTGTTGGAACGTCGCTTGTTTTTCCCTGTGCGTACCCAGCCGCAAAACGGCCGTTTCCAACTGCGCTGCAACATCTATTACCAACAAAACTTATTGCAGTCGCGCTTGGTCACCTTCTATGTGCAAACGGCACCGCGTCGCATGCGTAATGCTTTAATTTCTGAACTGGATTATGTGTTGTCGCAATCATTTAACGGCCGTAATTTGCAAGGCATGGGGGACACCAAACTAAGCATCATGCTCAACGACAACGGCAACGGCACACATGGGTTCCGCTTCTTTGGTGGCGAAGAGTTCAAGAACGATGCGGAACTGGGTGAGGGCGAGTTGAGCAACCTCATCGAGATGGCGCGTGGTGCTTTGCGCAAAGCCGCCTGGGGCGATGAAGAACCGTACAAAGCGGGCAAAACCTATCGCTACACAGGGGGCTTAAACGAAGATCGGCTGCGTGGAGATTTGGTGACCATGGCCCTGCGCGGTTACCGTTTTTATGCCACACTCATCAATCGCCTGGCGGGTAGTGCCGACAAAGCCTGGGATTTGGCCGACATGATGCTTACACCTGGTCAGGTACAGATCGCAGCCAAGCAATCCGCACGCCTCGTCATTCCGGCGGCAATGATCTATGATTACCCCTTGGACGATGGTCTTCCCTCCTCTAAATTCTCCGTGTGTGACACGTTTATGCAAGCAATTAAAAGTGATACAGCTTTGGAAGAGACCGCTTGCTTCAAGGGTGAATGCTCCAGCCATGATGATGACACGATTGTTTGCCCCAGTGGGTTTTGGGGATTCCGCCACAGTTTGGGACTCCCTGTAACCATCCAAGAAGCCCCAGACGCGCCTGCAACGATTCAGTTGGAAGGAAAGGTTACTTTGGCCGTCAGTGTTTCCACTGATCCCAATTTTAAGGAACGGCCGTCTCACGAACAACGACTACAAGCGATGGGCTTTGATTGGGAATACGCGGACAATCGAGATGATTCGCTTAATATGCTTAAGAATACAAAATCAGAAGTTGTTTACTTCTATTGTCATGGCGGTTTGCAGAATGATTTGCCTTACCTGAGCATTGGTCAGCCAGGAAGTGAGCGCTTTACCTCAGCCAATTTGTTTAATAAACGAATTCGTTGGCGTGGAATACGGCCGTTAGTTTTCATCAACGGCTGCCACACCACTCAACTCTCTCCCGAACGCGCCATGGATTTAGTTTCTGCTTTTGTGGCCACCTCACAGGCGGCAGGCGTGGTCGGCACAGAAATCACCATCTTCGAACCCATTGCCACTGGCTTTGCCGAAGAATGTTTCCGTCGCTTTTTGATTGAAAAACAAACTTTAGGTGAATCGATTCGCGGGGCACGGCTCAAAATGTTGAAAGAAGGGAATCCGTTGGGTTTGGTATACATCCCTTACGCGATGGCCGGACTTCATCTTATTTAGGACTGAGGGCTGAGTGACTCATTACTTTAATCTCAGTCCTCATCACTTTTCACTAAATCAACCTCATCCACAATACCCACAATCGCATGATCAACAGGGACAAACGTGATCGGCATTGCCTGTGCAGCTTCACGACTGCCGACAATAAAGACCAGTTCATCAGGTCCTGCTTGAGCGGTGGCATCAGCGGCAACAACGGGTTCACCGACCGGTTCTTGATGTTTGCTTAAGGGCTGCACAATGAGGAACTTAATACCTTGCAGCCCTTCATACTTTTGGGTAGCCACAACGGTGCCTATCACACGTGCCAATCTCATTACGCCGCCTCCCAATTGAAATGTCCACCAAAACGGCCGTATTGGTTAACATTTTCCCACATTTCGCCATGCAGTTGGGCAATCACAGATTGGCGCAGGAGTTGTGTTTGCGCAATCTCAGCAGCAATAGATACGGCCGTTTCCACATCCGCCACCAAGCCATTGAAGAATAAAATGCCCTTACCACCTAATCCATCCGCCAAGCGCAGTTGGAGTAACGAGACTTCAGCCCCTTTGACACCGGCGTCAGCGGCTAAGATGGCACTGGCAACCGTGTGTGTTTCTACCACACCCAGTGCGTCTGCTTCCCCTTGCTGGCGATTGCCTGATAACGCCGCAACCACATCAGGATGCACATTGGGCAAAAAGAGAGAGTCACGCAAAGCGGGTTGCCCGATCGCCTGACCTGCATCAACTGCTTCTTCAACAGAGGCGACATCCCCAGCTACCATGACCAAATAATGTCCGGGTTGCACTGTCCCTGAATAAATATGAGCAACAGGCGCGCGTTTAACCATGGCATCACCTGCTTCAATGCCTACGGCAATGCTCTCAAATTCAAGTAAAGCCAGTGCTGGAAAATCCATGAACTATTTGCTTTTCATCCTTTTCCAAATGACTTCGGCCATTTTTAAGGTTACCGTAGGAATGGCTGTTTTTGCAGGCGTTAAGGCTAAAGGAACGCCTTGCGCCATGGCACGGATTTGGTTGGTGTCGTACCCAATTTGGAAAGCGAGTTTGGCGTTTAAGCCACGTTCCATCGCCGAGGTAGCCAATTGTGGCTCTGGGGTCAGTTGGTTGGAGATATGCGTTTTCCGTTTAATTTGAATGTTTTGTTTGGCAAGCGCGCGATTGAGTTTTACGGCCGTTTGCACAGAAACGACCTCTGGATTGACGACATGTAAACCCATATCGGCCATTGAAACGGCCGTTATAAATGAATCTGTCAACGCACCTGGCGCGTCAACAACCGTAAACGCCGTATGCGCTTGAACCAACTCCAAAATTTCTACTGTGCGCGCTTCCGAAAGGATATTGGGTGTTTGAGGTTTAGCTGGGGCCGCCAATACCTTTAATCCTTTGGGATGGATGGTTAACTGCTCTTTCAATTCATCCCAACTTAGCCCATTCGTATTGGGTAAATCAAGCCAAGATGCCCTTGGTTGCAGCCGCATGTGCATAATCGCCTGACCACCAGATGGAGATAAATCAATTAAACATACTTCTTTTTGGCTAACGCGACGTAAAGAATTTGCTAAATTAACAGCCAGCGTCGTGCGCCCAGCACCCCCACGCAAGCCATAAACAGTAATAATGATACCTTGCTCTTGCTCATCATCAGCCCCACCATTTTCTTGTGGGGTATCAGAGAGTAGCTTATCAACATGTTCAATTAATTCCTGCGAGGTAACAGGTTTACTTAAATAATCGTTTGCACCACTTTTTAATGCGGCCATACGATCAATTTCTTGCGAGCGTGCTGTCAGCATGAGGATAGGAAGATCGGCCAAAGCCTTATCGTTCCGAATCTCCTTGGCAAGATCATGCCCACTCATGTTAGGCATCATTACATCTAAAACAAGTAATTCTGGTTTGTCTGCTTTAATTTGCTCTAATCCATCAATCGGATTATTTAAAAGCGTAACTGCATGGCCCCCACGCTCTAGCATGAGCCCAACCATTCGTAGCAATTGTGCGTCGTCATCAATTACATAAATTCGTGCCACTTGATGGTCTCCTCAACTTTGAAGAATAGGCAAACGTTGCATGTTACTTCTTTTGCAAGTCTACGCAAAATACGCCAATACGATCCTTTTGCACCATGATCAAATCACCACTGTAAGAAATATCGGGTTGAATTGATGCCGATGCTTTCGCTGTAAAAATTGATTGGAAACGTCCCATTGACTGAATCAAAATATCGGGGACAGAAACCTTGCCTTCATGAATAACTGCGCCTTGAATTTCAAAGCTTGGAACAGTGACAAATACGGGGATCTCTCGACCTCGTGTAAAAACAGAACGTGTATGGGTGGTACTAGCGGGAATACCATCACGCCGATCTTGTAAGAGTAAAAAGTTAATGTTGTCTTTGCGAAAGGCAGCCATTTTATAGCTGGCGACAATTGTCCCTGGATCCTGAATACGAGAGACATAGGCGTCTTGGATCTCAAGGTATTTGGTGTTGGGATTGGATAGTTCGGCTAGGATGCCGCCTGACCCAACTTGGGTACGACCTGTTACCCGATATGCATCAGTAAACATATCCAGATTAATTAAATTGCGCCCGCCAAATGAACTTGCCACAATGAAACTCCTCTATTCCATTAAATTCTACAGATTGTTCAGCTATAAATGGCATTTTGTCCATACGTTTGCTGAATCTTACCTATACAATACGAAAAGAATCGACCAATGTACAGCGTCTTATTCTACTAAAACTTCTGGGTCCTGTTAAGCCCTCTCCTGTGGGGCTCGCAATGGTAAAGGAACAATATCCTTCACCTCCATATCCTAATCCTGCCAGGCAAGGGCCATTTTTGACAAAAATGCTGCAGTCCATCTCACGGGCCATACGGCTGAGATTGTCTAGATTTTTGGAGTGCATAACGGCCGTATGTCGGAACCCATGTTCAGCAGCGACCGCTAAATCGATCCCTTCGTCTGCATTGGCCACACGAACCACAGGCATAATAGGCATCATCTGCTCAGACCAAACAACAGGATGATTTTCATCGACTTCAACCACAATTTGTCGCACTTCTGGTCCTGCCGAAATACCGATTTCAGCCAACAGCACACTCGCATTTTTACCAATGAATGCTTTGTTCATGTCGGCATATTTGCGCGGACCACGATCTTTGACGGTAACCGCTTTCCACAAACGTTCGAACTGCCAACTATTGAGTTTGACTGCCCCGTTGTGGGTCATGACTTGAATCAGGTCGTTGCATATATCGGCAACGGCAAATGTTTCTTTTTCAGTTGTACAGACAATATTATTATCGAATGAGCCGCCAATGACAATGTCTCGTCCTGCTTGAGCAATATCGGCCGTTTCATCGACAACAACAGGCGGATTCCCCGGACCCGCGCAAACGGCGCGTTTGCCACTTTGCATGGCAGCGCGGACAACGGCTGCGCCACCTGTTACGGTTAATAAACGTACGTTCTTGTGGTGCATTAAGTTGGTTGCTGTTTCGATGGTGGGATCAGCAACGGCCGTTAACAAATCTTTAGGTCCACCCGCCTGCTGAATTGCTTGATTCAAAACCTGAATGGTGTAATTAGAGGCTTTTTTGGTGCTGGGATGCGAGTTAAAAACAACAGCATTACCTGCTGAGACCATAGCAATGGCATTACAGATGACGGTGCTGGTGGGATTGGTGCTGGGCGTCAGTGAGCCAATAATACCGTAAGGTGCCCATTCGGTGATGGTTAATCCACCATCACCACTCCATGCACGTGGCTCTAAATCTTCGGGGCCTAAGGTCTTGTCGGCGTTGAGCTTGTTTTTGAGCACCTTGTCTTCGACACGACCCATGCCTGATTCGCTTTGGGCCATCTCGGCCAAGACTTGTGCATATTCGCGCCCTGCTTGGCGCATGTGACGCACCATATGTTTGCGGATGTCGAGAGGGAGGCGATTGAGACTTTCTTTCGCACGATTGGCTGCGGCTACTGCTTCATCTAAGGTGGGATAAATGCCGCTTTCCCCGTTGTGTTCGGGTGCTGGCGGGTGTGATGAAGGAGATACGGCCGTATCTCTCATGGTACTGGGCGGCGGTGTTGCTGGGGGAACTTGACCCACTTCTCGCATTACCCGCTCAACAATACTTTGAATTTCACTATCTTTCATCAACCTAAACCCTTACTCTCATTCACCAATGGCCACTTATTTCTCATAGACCATTTTGCCATGAACATCCCAACTGTCAACAATAGCCATGATCACCGCATCACACGGCCGTTTATCAGTCATGACCGTCTGCCGTGCCGAACTTCCCGAAGCGACCATGACCACTTCACCTAAGCCCGCTCCGACAGCGTCGGCGGCAACAACATAGCCACTTTCCTCTTGGTTCTCCACATCAAGACGACGCACCACCAAGAACTTGAGCCCATTGAGTGATGCTTCCTTTTGTGTGGCAACCAGCGTGCCCACAACTTTACCTAAAAACATAATTATTTATGTAAACTAGAAATCGAGAATCAGGAAATTGAACAACCAAAACCAAGTTGAAAAATCTCCAATCTCTAATCTCCAATTTCTAACTATCTGTGCTATCTTGACGACCTAAAGGCAAAACTTCGTCAACATTAGCATGTGGACGTGGAATGACATGGATGGCAACAACTTCACCCACTTTTTCGGCACCACGCACGCCTGCTTCAACAGCAGCTTTTACAGCGGCAACATCGCCACGAACGATAGCGGTTACATAGCCACCACCTGTTCTTTCATGGCCAATAAGTTCAACGCGGGCCGCTTTGACCATTGCGTCCGATGCTTCTACCATTGCCGCAAAACTGCGACATTCAATCATACCGAGTGCTTCTGTCATTTGATTCTCCTTTGAAGATTACCTCACGCAGAGGCGCAGCGAAAAAGAGTAGATAATCTGCGAAATCTGCGGATAGATGTTAATTCTTATTCAGTACGGCCTTTTACGCCTTCAATTGCGTCAATGGCTGCCTGATACCCTGCCATAATGTCGCGTTCTTCACCACCTAAATAAACACGACCAAAACTACCAAAGGCACGGACTTCTAAGATATTTAAATTTGCCCGTTTTTCGGCCTCATTGGCGGCTAAAGCGGCATAAGCAGCGGGTTGTACTTCCATAACATACAACGTTTGCCCCGCCAAAATCATATGCCCATGACGCATCCGATTGATTAGCTGAACCTGATGCGGATCGATATTGCGAATAATTTGGCTGGAAACCACTTGTGGTTTTAAACGATCTTCTTCTTTTAATTCTAAAGCATCTAAAATTGCTGCTCCTGCTGCTCGTACATCTGCTTGACTGGTTGAATGAATTTCGAGCAAGCCATAGAGCCGTTCGACAATTTGCATACCCGGTTTAACCCCAATCGTTTTAAGAGCAATATCTGTAATGCGATTAATTTCTATACCAGGAGAAATTTCAATCCACAACGAGGCGTCGCCTGGTAAAGGCAAAAACCCACGGGCTACAGTACCTAAAAAGGCAGCATGTTGCGGTTGTAAACTGTCTAAAAACACATAACTGCGCAGATCAACGTTTGACAAAGTTAACTACTCCTTCTTGCAGGATGCCACGATTGCAAATTCGGGTTGATTTTTTGCCAAGACTCTTCATCCAATCTTGGCGAACTTTCTGTCAATTTTTCCAAGAAGAGTTGGAGATGGTTGGTAAAGTCTTCATCAAAAATAGTGTGTGCACACATGTCACAGCGGTGAGCTGGTACATTGTTGATCACAATAAGCTGTTCACCAAATTGACTCATAAAGGTCTGATCTGTTTTTTGATAACGACCAAATCGGCAAGAATGACAACGCATAAAATTAGGTTCCTTTTTTCTTGTAACTATACAAACATTATTTTGACTAGACTCCGACGTGATCTCAGTCGAACGCGGGAGAGATCTTTTATTTTAAAGCCGTTTCATAAGATTTCTCATCGTTATACTTTTTGAAATGACAGGCAAACTGTTTAGTTACAATAATTTTAGTAATTACTACTTGAAGCAGTAACAACATGTCCCGCTTCTTCGCGTACAATTTTTACACCCGCACTGGCGCCAATACGAGTTGCGCCAGCGGCAATCATTGCTTGCGCATCGGCTAAAGATCCAACTCCACCAGCCGCTTTCACCCCCAGTGAAGGTCCTACAACCTTGCGCATGAGGGCCACATCTTCTAAGGTTGCACCGCCAGGCCCAAATCCTGTGGATGTTTTTACAAAATCAGCACCAGCTGTTTTGGAGAGTTGTGAAGCAACAACTTTTTCTTCGTCATTGAGGAGTGCTGCTTCAATAATCACTTTGACGATGGCATTGGCCGCATGGGCTGTGCGTACAACTGCGCCGATGTCTTCAAATACGGTTTGGTAATCTTGTGATTTTAAGGCGCCGATGTTGATGACCATGTCAATTTCTGTGGCACCATCACGAATGGCTTGCTGTGTTTCGTAAGCCTTTGCACTCGTTGATGTTGCCCCAAGGGGAAATCCAACGACAGTACAAACTTTGACAAGGCTTCCTTTTAATAACTGGGCTGCTAATTTGACTTGGGATGGGTTGATACAAACGGAGGCAAAGTTATATTTTTTTGCTTCGTAACAAAGTTGCGCAATTTGGTCTTGAGATGCATCTGCTTTCAGTAGTGTATGATCGATCATGCCAGCAACAGAGTTGTTCTTTGGTTTAACGCCTAAAGTTGCGGAAACTCTGCTGGCTCCAGCATGAACAACTTGGTTAACTTGCTCGGCACAATTTTGCACACAAGAGCCGTCTTTGCAGTTGCAACGGCCGTTTCCCCCTGCGGGTTGCGCTTGATTGAGACGGAGCAAGACTTCACGGGTGATCTCTTCAATTATATTTTGGACAGTCGCCTGATCGTACATAGTTAATTGGAGATTGGGGAGTGGAGATTTGCAACCTGTGGTTGCGAGATTAAGAACCTGATCATAAATCTTTACTCGCCAATCGATATTAATTAGGAAAATTATTTGTTAAAGCGTTTGCCAATATCGTCGATTTTATTGACGCGACGTGCATGCCGCCCCCCACCAAATTCAGTGTTGAGCCATGTGGTAACAATTTGTTTGGCCAGGTTTGGTCCGATTAACCCTGCACCAAGTGTTAAAACATTGGCGTTATTATGTTCTTTGCTGTTAACGGCCGTTGCTTGGTCATAACACATGGCGGCGCGCACACCGGGAACTTTGTTGGCGGCCATACAACTGCCAATACCTGCACCATCGATCATAATGCCAAATTGGGAACGGCCATTGGCCACACATTGCGCTACTGCATACGCATAATCTGGATAATCGACTGAATCTGTGCTATGTGTACCACAATCGATCACAGTATACCCGAATTCGGCCGTTTCTAACATTGCCTTGAGTTGTTCTTTGAGTTGGTATCCACCATGGTCTGCGCCAATGGCTATTGTTTTATTGGTGCTTCCGCTGATGGCAGGTTGGGTATTGGGTGTTGCAGCAGGGGTTAGCCGAATTCGCCGTTCCATGGCGACCTGTCGGGCTAAAGGGGTTACGAGCACGTTTTCAGGTAGCTCATAAGTGGAATTGGGTGGCAGTTGGCGGATCGCATCTGCATCTAGAATGGTTTTCCCACGGTCAGGCATTTGTCCATGCGTATGGGTAACAAGCGTGTTTTCACCGAGTGTACGCTTAACAACATCTTCAACCAAGGCTCTTATCTGATCTGGGGAAAGATTCATAGATATAAATTTACAGGATTATTTACCACCTTGCAATTCGGTGATGGTTCAACTTTTTCTAATAATCTAAAGAGGATCGATTTTACTGATGTGTATGGGGTACTTTTCCCCAATCAGTTATCGGATAATAAATAATCTCTGCGCGGCCAACAATGTTTTCGGCCGGTAAAAAAGACCAGGTGTGCGAATCACTAGACGCGTTACGATTATCGCCTAGGACAAAATATTGCCCTTCTGGAACTGTCCATTGTCCACGATATTGTGGTGGCGCAGAAATATAAGGTTCTGTTAATGCTTCACCATTAACGGTAACGGTCCCGTTTTCAATGACGACATGATCGCCGGGAAGGCCAATCACTCGTTTAATTAAATTTAAATCGCTGGTTGGATGATGGAAAACAATGATTTCACCTTGCTCAGGGTCGTTTAAATAATAGCTAAAATTGCTAACCAGTAAATATTGACCGTCACTTAAAGTTGGGTTCATACTGCTGCCATCAATGCGATAGCGTCCTACAAGACCATTGACCAAAAAGAAAATGAAAAATGTGAGTAGTAATGTTTCAACCAACTCACGAACAACAACTTCTGTTGGTTGTTTGCGTTCTATAGGTGTTTGATACTCCTCAATTGTAGGGGAGGTTGGTGAGTTAGACTCAGACAGAGCCATTGATTTTGTATCTCCTATTGATATGTTTAATTATAGGCTAGGATTAAATCTATCGCCAAATTTTAAGCCTTTATCGTATTGCGGATTGTATCGTAATGGGTATTGATAATTCCGTAAAGCATTTTATAAGCAATGTTCACATTTTTCTTGCATCTGGAACTTAGCATGGATATACTTACGCCTCGTTGAGGATCATTAGCTCAGTTGGTAGAGCAGTGGACTTTTAATCCATTGGTCGCAGGTTCGAGTCCTGCATGATCCACTTCAATTATTTGCTCAAAACGCTCGGAGGCCACCCGGGCGTTTTTGTTTTTGGCATATGTGAGATTACCCCAAAATGAAGCGAAATATTTACCTTGAAGATATTCCATTAGATGAGGCGCAGGCCGTTTTTGCTGAAGTATTGCACGAGAATGGGCTGGACGGGGCCTTGGGTGTTGAAGAGATTTATGTAGCAGAGGCAAACGGCCGTATTACGGCTCAAGCAGTCTGGGCAAAACTATCTTCTCCCCATTACCATGCCAGTGCTATGGATGGCTTTGCTGTGCGCGCCAAAGATACAGAAGGTGCAACCGAAACGAGCCCGACTCAGTTAATTTTAGATGATGCTTGGCATGATCCTCCATCTGATATTGCTATTGCCCAACCGGTGAATACTGGACACGCGCTGCCCATTTGGGCCAATGCTGTAGTCATGATTGAACACACACAACAGGTCGTTGATGAAAACGGCCGTTCCTGTATTGAAATTCGGGCATCCTTACCCCCTTGGCATCATGTACGCCCGTTGGGTGAGGATATGGTGGCGACAGAATTAGTATTGCCTGCCAACCACCAACTGCGTCCTGTCGATCTGGGAGCTTTGGCTGGGTCTGGTCATGTTACCGTGTCTGTTTACAAACAACCTCGGGTGGCGATCATTCCCACAGGTTCCGAATTGGTTGCCGCAGAAACGGCCGTAACTGACGGCATACAAGCAGGTCAAATCATTGAGTACAACAGTATTGTGCTCGCCGCGCAGGTGGAAGATTGGGGTGGGGTTGTGACCCGTTGGCCAATTGTGGCCGATAAATTTGAGGCGATCAAAACGGCCGTATTAGAAGCCGCCCAAACACATGATCTCATTTTGCTCAATGCAGGTTCCTCTGCAGGTAGTGAAGATTATACAGCCCATGTGGTTCAGGATGTAGGACAGTTGTTGGTGCATGGTGTTGCGGTGCGTCCTGGGCATCCTGTTATTTTGGGGATGGTGGTGCAAGACAAAACCACACCGATTATTGGTGTGCCTGGTTATCCCGTTAGTGCCGCTTTGACCGGGGAGATTTTTGTTGAGCCGTTGCTGGCGCGGTGGCAAGGGAAACGGCCGTATCAGCCACCAACACTACAGGCCAAACTGACCCGCAAAATTGCCTCGCATACAGGAGATGATGATTTTGTGCGCGTCGCTGTGGGGCATGTAGGTGAACAAATTGTGGCCACACCAATCAGTCGTGGCGCTGGCGTTATTACCTCGTTGGTGCGTGCCGATGGCATTGTGCGTATTCCCCGTTTTAGCGAAGGTGCCGATGCCGGAACGGCCGTAACCGTTCATCTCTATCGCACACCATCTGAAATTGACAACACAATCATGGCTATTGGCAGTCATGATTTGACCCTCGATTTGTTGGCCCAATTCTTAAGTGAAACGACAACGCGTCGTTTGGCTTCGGCCAATGTCGGCAGTTTAGGTGGTTTGGTGGCCCTACGTCGTGGCGAAGCACATTTAGCGGGATCCCATTTACTTGATCCCGATACAGGCGAATACAACGATCGTTATGTCAAGCAATATTTACCCAATCAAGCTATTGTTTTGGTCACACTTGTCGGCCGCGAACAAGGCTGGATCGTGCCCAAGGGCAATCCCAAAGCCTTAAAAAGTTGGGAAGATGTGGCCAATCCTGACTTGCAGATGATCAATCGACAGCGGGGTGCTGGTACGCGTGTTTTGCTTGATTATGAGATGTCCCAGCGCGGGATCGATCCCGCACAGGCCAAAGGATATGATCGCGAAGAGTATACGCATTTGGCTGTTGCCGCTGCCATTGCTTCGGGCACGGCCGATTTTGGTTTAGGCATTCGAGCAGCAGCGCGTGCCCTTGATTTGGACTTTGTGCCCCTCACGCATGAACAATATGAGCTGGTCATTCCTCAAGCGTATTATGAATCAGATTTAATACGGCCGTTACTTGATCTGCTGCATAATGATCGCTTCAAAACGGCCGTTTCTGCTTTGCCCGGCTACGATGTCAGCGTGATGGGCAAAATGCGCCATTTATAATGTTCAATTATCAGTAACCAGTTTTCAGTTGGGTGGATAACCTGTTTACTGAAAACTGAAAACTGAATAGTGAAAACTAGTTTTGATAAGTGACAGCGAAAGCAAATTGTGTTCCAATTATTGCCGAAGATGAGCTTCATCCTCATCTTTCATCCTTTTAAAATGTTGGAGTAAAAAATGAGTTTACCTTTTGTTGGAGATTTACATAATCACACCATTGCGTCCGATGGTGAATACAGCCCCACTGAGTTGGTACAAAAAGCGAAAGAACTGGGATTAACGGCCGTTGGCGTTACCGATCATGATACCTTGAATGGGCTAGATGAAGCCCTAGCCACAGGGCAAGAAGTGGGCATCCAGGTTGTTCCCGGTGTTGAAGTATCATTACGCTTTAGACGCGAATACTTCACAGGCACATTACATTATCTTCTCTACATTCCGTATGCGTTATTACAAGACGAAGCGTTCCGTGACATGGCGACAACAATTTTTAGTCAAGGACGCGGTGCCGGATTGGTGCGTGCCCGTGTAGAAGCGATCAATGCTGAATTTGGTCCCAACGGCAATGATCCTCTACTCAAACAAGAATTAACTGCGGAAGAAATTGAAGAGTTAGCCCCCAACGTCACCCGTCGTCACTTTGCGCTTGCCTTGAGTGAAAATCACGGGTTAGATAAAGCCCAAATCAGTATGTTGATTGGTAATGACAGTGTTGCTTATGTACCCTCAGGGATTGATCCCCAACAGTTAACGCCCTTGCTAAAGAAGTATCCTCAATTGGTCCGAGTATTTGCCCATCCTGCTGCTGGTTCTTATCCGGGCGAAAGTTTATACAATGAGGTGCTGCCCCCAATTGAAGTCGTTGATATTTTAATGCCTGAATTTTTAGATGATGATTTGCTGGGTTTGGATGGGTTTGAAGTCCATTATCCTGGTCATGTGGCTGAGCATGAAGCATTAATGGCTGAACGGGCCGAAAAATATGGTTTATTTATGACCGGTGGCTCTGATTGTCATGATCGCGTTAATCGCCCATTAGGGGTTGCCGGAGTTTCAGCATCTGAATTGGATACTTTACTAGCTCGCCTTCGTAAATAAACCGCAGAGTTCGCGGAGGACGCAGAGAAAAAAAGAAAAAAATCTGCGAAATCTGTGGAATCTGCGGATAAATATTTTCATTTACGGCATTGAGCCAAGGCTTATGAAGTTTCCTCAATGCGGATGCCAGGTAATGCACCTTGCAATAAATATTGGCGCAAAATGAGGACGATGATCACCACAGGAAGCGCCATCAAAACAGCTAATGCCGCTAGGTCAGACCATTCACGGCTCCCCTGCCGGATCATCCCCGAAACAGCCATCGCCAGAGTGACTGTGCTCGGTCTGTCGACAAATAACCAGCCAATCGCAAATTCTGTGTAGCCTAGTAAAAAGGCGATGAGGGCAGCAACGGAAATGGCGGGTAAGGCCAAGGGCAATGTTACCCGCCAATAAGTAGTCCAGGAAGAAGCGCCATCTAAAAAGGCAGCTTCTTCTAGCTCTTGGGGGACAGCTTGAAAGGCAACGCGCATGTTCCATACACAAAATGGCATGGCAAAGGCAGTATAGGCCAACATCAACCCTAGCAGGGATGTACGAATCCCCAATTGACTAAGCAGCAAGTAAAGCGGTGTCATCAGGGCAACAGGGGGCAATAAAGCACCTAGCAATAATGCGGTCATTCCCATGCGTCGTCCCGGAAAGCGATAGCGGGCAAAGGCATAGGCGGCACTCATTCCAAAAATAACGGCGATGATCGCAGAGCCGAAAGAAACGATCAAACTGTTTTTGAGTAATCCGAGAAAGGTCAGCGTTTGCGCTGGTTTTTGCCAAGCGGTCAAAAATGATGCAACGGAAAATTCTTTAGGAACGAGACGAAAAGCAACAGGCGCCCCGCGCAAAGAACCATCAAAAGCAACGTTGAGCAAACTCCACACAGGAATCAACACAAAAATAGCAATGAGAATCAATGCCAGATAAACCAGGAATTGGATACGTTTTGGCTCTTTATACATACGTCACCCCTTCCCCAGCTTTGCTCCAGCGGTTGAACCAAAGGAGGAGGACAAACAAGATGAATACGGTAAAGAGGTTGATTGCTGCTGAAGCACCGTACCATCCGCCAAAAAAGCTAGCATCAGCAAAGTAGTAGGAGAGGGTGGCAAAGGTGGTTAGATTGCCTTGTGGTTGTAAGACTAAGAATAGATAGAATTGGTTGAAGGCAAAGATGGCGCGAATGATAATGATGGGAATCAATAAGGGCAGCAGCATCGGCCACATGATCCAACGGAAGCGCTGCCAGCGCGAGGCACCATCCACTAAAGCAGCATCTAAGGCTTCGTGGGGGATGAGCTTGAGGCCAGCGGTGGCGGCCAACATCATGAGGGGGAAGCCCATCCATGTGCCGATGAGAAGTAAGACCAATAAGGTAAGTTGTGGACTTTCTTGCCAAGATGCCAAGGTTCTGGAGAGTGCCTCTGGCGGAGCGCTTTGACTATACAAAGCCACTGAGCCACTGCCGGGATCGAAGATGTGCAACCAGCTTAAGGCACCAACAAATTCGGGAATGGCCCAAGGAAGAATAAATAAGGCAAACCAAACGCCTTTGAAGCGCACAAATTTTTGGTTGAGAAGTAAGGCGGTGCAAACTCCTAAGATGAGTTGCAGCAGAACCACCAAAACGGTCCATATCAGTTCAAACGCTAAAAAGCTGCCTGTTCCGACAAACAGCTGCGCGATTAATGAGATTCCAGCAAAATTGACTTCCCTGTTGTTGGGTCGTTGGAAGAAGGAGACATTGACTGGGTCTACTTGGCCTGTTAAGCCAGCAGTTACTTCACGCCCAATGCCACCTTCAAGGCCATCACGTAGGGAAAAACTGCTGATGTCGGTCATGGCCATCCCGGTTTGGTAAAGAAGGGGGTAGTAGGTGATGAGGCACATGATGATGAGTCCGGGAAGGAGCCAAAGCCATGCTTTTCGCAGCCCTTGTTTTTGTTGTTGGCGCGTTTTGGCATTGGGTACGGAGAGTCCATTTTGTCGTGTGTTTTCCCACCATTTTTGCAAAGGATGCCAAATTACGGCCGTAAATCCCAACGCTGCCGCCAAAGATAAAGGAAAGGTCAATGTGAGCACATATTGGGGCCATTTGGTGGGCCAGATGAGGAGGAAGGTAAAAACGGTAAAGAGCCAAAATGCATATAACGGCCGTTTCTGCCACAACGGTTTTAGTCCAACTAAAGCCAAGGCGGCGATGAACAAATCGAGCAAAAAGACAAAGACGCCCGGATGCCACGGTACAGAGCCTAATAGCCAAACTAAAGGCTGCCACATCGGCCATCCTGTATTTTGTACAGCGGCACTTTGACTATAGCCGCCGTGATACAAGATAGAATCGAGTAAGCGAGCAATTGGATCAGGCCACAAGTAGGGGTTGGCGAGGAAGAAGATGATCAGAGCCGTTATTCCCCAAAGGAATGTTTGACCGAGCCAATGTAGCAGGAAACGGCCGTTTCGTTTTTCCTCATCGCGAAATGTCATCCAAAACCAATGGAGCAGAATGGCAATGCCGACCAACGCATATAAATATTTGGCGGCAGCAGTTAAGCCCAAAAAGAATGCAGAAAGCAGCACCCAGCCCCAGCCATGGCCCGTTTTATAAATCCTTGAACGGTCGTAGGCAACGACAGCGACGGCACTGGTAAAAGCGGGCAACGCTTCCAACATTACCTGGCTGTTGTATTTGATCGTCCATGAATGAATAGCAAGGAAAAAGCCAGCTAAGGGATTAAGCAAGGCCAGCAGCAAAACTTCTAGCGTGCCAAAGAAGGCCCCGACGCGACGCGCTGTTTCCAGATGGGGTTGGGGCAAGGATGGAGCGGGTTGTGCAGTTGTGGGTCGATCCGGAATTTCCTTTGCAGGGGGTAAGGGAGAGATGGCCAGACCATACGCTAATTTTGCCAATGGAGGATGTTCAGGACGATAGTTTAGATTGGGTATTGCACTCCAATCTCCAGCCTGAACGGCCGTTGCCATTTCTTGTGCCGCTCTTAAATAATCATCTTCATCATAATCAATGGGCAGTTGTTCAACAGCACGCATGCGCAATGTCCAAGCAAGGAGAACAACACCCAGAATACTCAAAACAAGCACCAACCTTTTCATCTGCAAAAGTATACAGGCCATATTTAGAAAGGGGTAGTTAGCTACATGGGCTTGCGTAAAGCTGAGTCATAGATTATTGTCAGTATCTACAAAACATGGCCACGATATGACAAAAAGCGTCGTGCACTGCGTATAATGAGTCATGTTCGTGAGAAAGAATTGTTGGTTGCTTTCCTTACTTTTTATTTTAGTGTGGGTTGGTTGTGCGCGAAATCAACCAGTGACAACAGGAGTGGCTGATACACCAACACCAATAAGAGTGGAAGAGGTGATGGCTTCTCCCGTTTTGGTAGCTGAAGAGATAACGGCCGTATTTACACCACCGCCACCACTTCCTTCCGCTACCCCTGTTCCAACCAATACAGTTCCTAATGTGACCCCGACACCGACAATGATACCGATTGTTTCTCCTTGGCAGGAGTTAGCCCAGATGCCCGTGGCCTTGTCTGAAATGCTCGCTGTTGTGTTAAACGGCCGTATCTATGTCGCTGGTGGATTTGGCAATGGGCCAACCCTTGAAACCGCTTTTATGATGTATGATCCACAATCGGATTCTTGGACCAGATTGGCGGATCTACCGTTCCCATTAAATCATCATGCGATGGTTGTCTTTGACGAGCAAATTTATGTTTTTGCACCAGAAGCAGATCAGCCCACACTCCGCTATGATGCAGGACAAGACAGCTGGATAGAACGAGCGCCTATGTCTGAATCTCGCTGGGCGGCCACCGCTGTGGTCTTAAACGATGCTGTTTACATCGTGGGTGGGCAAGGCCGCAGCCAATCGCTGCTGCGTTACGAGCCAGCCAATGATACCTGGGCGGAATTAGCACCGTTGCGTCGCCCACGAGAGCATTTAGCCGCAGTCGCGTTGGATGGTCAAATTTATGCCATTGGTGGCAGATGGGATCGCGTTACAAATACGGTGGAGCGCTATGATCCAGAGACCAATCAATGGACGGCCGTAAATGGAATGAATCAACCGCGCTCCGGGTTTGGAGCTGCGGTGCTGGATGGCAAAATAGTTGTCGGTGGCGGCGAGTTGTTTGAACCGTTTCAAACCTTGGACTCTATTGAAATATATGATCCGGAAAAGCGGGAGTGGGTTTTACACTCGTTAACATTACCTAACCCCCTGCATGGATTACCATTTGTTGCTATCGAAGATGAATTGTATGTCGTCGGCGGTTCCGGTCGGGCTGGGGATGTATCTAATCGTGGTAGACTCTATGTGTCACGCTGGGAAGATTAATGTCGTGCAAGGCAAGTCATATGAATATACTATATTCTTAAGGCTGACGTGTTGTTGATAACGTGTTAAGTAGCCTTATTTTAGCTAGACTTTAGTGTTGAATCTTACCAAAGTTGATTACTTCTACAAATAATATTCCATTGATATTATCGAATCGATCAAGCAAGCCACTTTAGAACACAAATTTTTATACAATTGACCATAAGCGAAGCATCTACTGAGAGAGCATGTATAGTACGTTATATTGTGAAGTTACCGCTCTTTAATAAAAGATTCGTGGATTTATTTACTGTATAGGATGTGTGAAATGTACTCAAATATTGAGGAACTCGAGGTAGCTTTGTCTTCAGCCAAAACCGAACAGGAAAGATTATATTACCTGACTGAATTATCGCGTTATTGTCAATCTACCGACTTTCAAAAAAGTATCAACTTCGCTAAACAAGCCTTAGACATTGCAGAATCATTACCTGATCCGACAGGCATAGTTTATGCCGCAAATCTGCTTGGTAAAGGCTATAACAACCTGGGTGAGTTTGTGCAAAGCTTGGAGTATGCACTATTGGCTCTTGCTGCTGCTCAAGAGCAAGGAATTCTGCGCGAGGAAGCAGAAGCATGGGGCAGCATTGCCGTCAGCCATACCACGGCTGGAGATTATGCCGAAGCACTTGACGCATTCCTCAAGGAGCTGGCAATTGGAGAAGAGCTTCAGGACGCAACCATTTTAGCTGTCACTCACCATAACATTGCTGGACATCATTACACACTCGGTGAATATGAACAGATGTTGGTGCATCTGGAAAAAGCGCTTGAATATGTCGATTCTGTTGATGATCCTATCCGACGGACGGCTTATATTTGGGTAGGGCTTGGCCTTGCCTATGCCAAACTTGGCGATTATCCATCTGCCTTGAACTATAATCAACAAGCCCTATCATTGGCAGAAAAACATGATTTACCGCATATATCTGTTTCCGCGTTAGCCACTATCGCAGAGGTCTATCAGCGGATGGAGGACTATCCATCTGCCGAGCGTTATTATCATCAAGCCCTACAGCAAGCGAAGGAAAACGGTATCAAATCCTATATTCAAATTTCATTGATTGGCATCGGACAAATCCATCGTCATCAAGACCAGAATGAAGCAGCTATAGAGAGTTTCGAAACGGCATTGGTATTGGCGGAAGGACAGCAATCTATTCCTAAG
>JBNKHS010000011.1:0-22263 GCA_050290485.1 Promineifilaceae bacterium (SeqCode)
CCGAAACGGCCGAACGTGCCTTGCTCACGTTAATGAACAGTTTGCCGGGAATGGCTTATCGTGGCCCCTTGGTGCCTAATCGCGAAATGGAACTCGTCAATCGTGGGGCTCAGGAGTTAACTGGATATGCTCCTGATCAATTTGTGCGTCCAGCGTCGGTTGCTTTCGGTTCACTGATCCATAAAGATGATAAGGAAATGGTTTGGGAAGAGTTGAATACGGCCGTAGATGAGAAACGGCCGTTTGAGCTGTCTTACCGTATTCTCAATGAAGAAGGACAAATTAAATGGGTATTGGAACAGGGGAGTGGCCTTTTTGCACCTGACGGTACGTTGTTAGCGATTGAAGGATTTATATCGGACATTACCGAACGCATGTTGGCCCAACAAATTTTAGAGCAGCGCGTGATTGACCGCACCCAAAAATTATCGGCACTGTATGAAATGATGACCGTTTCTGCTGAGCAAGGTGATTTGAAAACGAGTTTGCGCCGCGCTTTGTCTTGGGTATTAACGGCCGTTCATGGGCAGGCAGGTTGTATTTTACTGCTCGATCATAACCAAGAATGGTTGCACCTCGCTACCTCTGCAGGTTTGTCAGACGCGTTTAAAGAGAGCATTATTCCCGCATCTGCCCAAGATGCGGCATGGCGCGACATCCTGCAAACAGACCAAGTTTTTTCTTATAAAATGGGTGAACCTCTAGCTGGAACCGATTTTTGTGTGCATGCTGGTTTGCGTATTACAGCGCGAAATCATTTATTTGGTATCCTCAATATATGGCGCAATACACCGCGCAAATTTAGCGAAAGTGATGTTGCCTTATTGATTGCCGCTGCGGATCAAATTGGGACAACCATTGAAAATGCGCGTTTGCGACGGGATAACGAGCGCTTTTTGTTGTTGGATGAACGCAACCGTTTGGCACGCGAACTGCATGATGCAGTGACACAGTCCTTGTACAGTCTAACTTTGTTTGCCGAAGCCAATCAGCGCTTTGCTAAAATGGAAGACCTGGACAATGTACGCCAATATTCGACGCGCATTGCGGACGTCGCGGAACGATCTTTGAAGGAGATGCGCTTGCTGCTGCACAATTTACGGCCGTCTATTTTACAAAATGCAGGCTTGATCAATGCCTTACAACAACGGCTAGATTCGGTGGAAAAACGAGCTGGGGTAACATCGCAGTTACAATTTACAGATAATATGGATTTGCCACCACATGTAGAGGAGACGTTATTTCATATCGCGGAAGAAGCACTGAATAACTCTTTGAAACATGCCCAAGCAACGGCCGTTACCATTTCTATTGTACAATCGGGTAGTGAGATTACATTGACTATTCTCGATAACGGTTGTGGATTTGACCAATCTGCCTTGCCCGATATGGGCGGCATTGGTTTGGCAAGTATGGAAGAACGCGCTCATTTGTTGGGTGGTACATTTTCGATCACGTCGCAGCCGGGTGAAACGGCCGTTACTGTTCATTTTGACTTAGAGACGATCAAAGAAGCCACTGCATCCCAAAACTTACTCGATTTACTTCAGGATTAAACCATGAATGAAACGATTCGAATTTTTCATGCAGATGACCATTCCCTTGTGCGTGAAGGGGTTAAAGCATTAATTATCACCGAGCCAGACATGGCTTTGGTGGGTGAGGCAGATAACGGGATCACGGCGGTGGAAGAGATTATTCGTTTGCAACCCGATGTGATTTTGCTCGATTTGCAAATGCCGGGCAAAACGGGACTCGATGTGATTCCGGAAGTGAAAACGGCCGTACCCGATGCACGCATTCTGGTCATCACCAGTTTTGCCGATAATGACAACGTGTTTCCCGCGATCAAAGCAGGTGCATTGGGCTATTTACTTAAAGATTCTTCACCCAATGAATTGTTACAAGCCATTCGCGATGTCTATGTCGGGCGTGCCTCACTGCATCCAATCATCGCCCATAAAGTGATTCAAGAGTTGAATAAACCTTCACAACTGCCGCCCACAGAAGAACCGCTCACAGAACGTGAGTTGGAAATCTTAAAATACATTGCGCAAGGGAAAACCAACCAAGAAATCGCTGATGAGTTGGTAGTCAGCGAGCGCACTGTACGCACCCATGTCAGTCACATTTTAAACAAGCTCCATTTAGCCAACCGTACTCAAGCTGCTTTGTATGCCCTTCGCGAAGGATATGCTAATTTAGACTAAAAACCCATAGAGCGCGGAGAACGTAGAGAAAACGAGGTTTTTATTCCCCATGTCCTCTAAGATCTACGCGATTCATTTTGGGATAGAAACTAATCGAGGTTAAGTTTTGAGGCGGCGGGTTGATCAAGAAGCCAGATGCGGGTGTTGTTATGCGGTTGGATGCGTTGTGTGGGCAGTTGCTGGGGATTGAAGGGGCCATTTATGACCTGCATTAAGGTTTCTGCTTTGTTGGCACCTGTAACGAGAAAAATCACATGGGCAGCATCGTTGATTACGAGCGGAGTCAGCGAAAGACGCTGTGCCGGTCGACCATCATAATCAGCCACAACGGAGATAACAGTTTCTGTTTGTTCTGGGTTGGTAATAGGCCCCGGGAAAAGGGAGGCTGTATGTCCATCACTGCCCATCCCCAGCAAAACAATATCAAATTGAGGCCAATCTTTGCCTTCGGGGGCAAATGTTTGTAACTGCTTTTTGTAATCGGCAACGGCCGTATCTACATCTAATTCCCCATGTGCGCGGTGGACATTTTCATTGGGAATAGGCACTTTGTCGATAAAGATGGCGTGTGCCTGCCCGTAATTGCTGCCCGTATTGTCTGGGGAAACGAGTCGTTCATCTCCCCAGAAAAGATGGGTGTTTTCCCACGGCATTTGCTCGGTGTAGGGGGATTGCCCCAAAAGTTGGTAGAGGCGTTGTGGTGTGCCCCCACCAGAAAGTGCGATGGAAAAACGGCCGTTTTCCGTCACCGCTTTTTGTGCAATGGCGATTAACAACTCTGCTGCTGCGTGGCTTAACGTTTCACCATCAGGAAAGATGCGGATGTCGTCGTTCATGAGATTGCGTCCAAACCGTAGTAGGCGGCCCCAAGCAGCCCCGCTTTGGCATTAAGAATGACGTGGACGGGCATATCTTGCATCAGTTGCGAGAAGCGTCCCTTATCTGTGAAACTGGCCATAAAACGGCCGTCTTGCAATTGGGACACAATGCGTGGGGGGATGCCGCCACCCAGATACAGACCACCTGTCGATAAAACTTTGACCGCCATATTGCTGCACTCGCTCCCTAAAATATCAATAAATAGATCGAAAGTGGCGATACAAATATTAGCTTGTTTATTGACTGCTGCGGTCATAATGACGGGTGTTGCGTCGGCAGCAGCTTCAAGTTGATCATGGAGCCAGGGTGGTTCTTCGTAACGAGCCGTTTCTTTGAGGAATTGATATAAATTAGGAATTCCACTGCCGGAACAGACCCTTTCTACACTAACGTGCGTAAAACGCAATTCCAAATACGTAAGCAATTCCCGTTGGATTGCATTGGTGGGGGCAAAAGCAGAATGTCCACCCTCAGAAGGGCAAGCCATATATTTATCACCATTCCACACCAAGAACCCTTCACCCAGCCCTGTCCCCGGAGCGACAACACCGATGGCACCTGTTGGATTCTGCTTACCTTCGTTGATTGTGGCCAAATCGTCACCACTTAAGTGAGGAACGGCCGTTGCAATTGATTCTAAATCGTTGAGCAAAAACGCTTGGGGAATGCCCGTTTTGGCTTGAATGATATCTGTGTTGATGTGCCAAGGCAGATTGGTTACTTTCGCTTCTTTACCGAATACCGGTCCCGCAACACCAAAGCTAGCGACGAGCGGTTTCTCGGAACGGCCGTTTAGAAATTCAAGTACCACATCTTCTAAAGACGCATAATCTCTACTTGGGAATGTTTCTTCTACAACTGGGGTTAATACAGCTTCTGTTGTATTTTCAGCATACAAAGCAAGAACAGTTTTTGTTCCGCCGATATCACCTGCTAATAACATAATCTTTTACTTCCCTACGCTTAAGTGAAAACGTAAATGATTTTGAAATAACGTAAGGTAATTTCACCGTTTTCACAATATTTGTTGGCATGAAGATGCCCTGCCTATGATAACACCAAACAAGGGTAGGGAACAAAAAACACGAAGCGTTCAGGCTTCGTGTTTTAATAAAATTTAAGAAAAATTGTCTAGATTTTATGATTCAACAACGACACCGCGCCAAAAGGCAACATGATCTTTGATGTTTTTAGCAGCTGGCTTAGGTGATGGATAATACCAGGCGGCATCCTTATTTTGTTTGCCATCAACTTCAATAGTGTAATAACTAGCCTCACCTTTCCAGGGACAGGTTGTATGTTGTGAACTGTTTTTGAAATATTCTTTGTTGACTGAATCTGCAGGGAAATAATAATTCCCTTCGACCATTTCTGTCTGATCGCTTTCTGCTAAAACGACACCATTCCAAATTGCTTTCGCCATTTTTGTACTCCTTAAATTCAGTTATTATGCGAGGTAATGAGGGCTTTGACTCGGTTGGAATTAAGTTTCTTTGGGCTCCGTCTTTAGGATATACATCAGCATGTTATACACATCCTGACACCCTGTGCAACGATCAATGTGGTTTTTGACAAGCGGCATGATTTGCTCTGCCTCTTCTTCAGAAGCAACCCGTTCGACGTATTCGTCTAATAGAGCAAAAGCTTCCTCACAAGAGTAGCAATTTTCATCTATATTCTCGATCTTGTGCATTAAATCCACAACGGCTTGTTGCTGTTTTGTGCTTTTTTCTGAATTTGATTGTGGATAGTTTGATTGATCTTTCATGACTAAACCTAATACCAACAACTCACATTTCGCATAATAATATACTTTTGTGAATTTATTTACAATTGTGAGTTTTTATGTGCAAGCGCAAAAGGTTTGGGAAAAATAGATATGTTCTTTACCCTTTCACTCAAATAATTCACAAATCTTGCTAAATTGGATTCAAAATAACGTTTGTGAATTACAACTCACGCTACCATCCTGCTTTTATTGACGAAGCTTCTGGAATAGTTCTTACCCCTCAAATATAACAAGAATTTCTTTTGGTGTTAACCCATCTCGCTCTAGGCTCTTTTTAACGCGTACACGTGCGTCATGTAATAACTTGTAGACAGCGTTGGGTTTCATGTCCATCATTTTAGCGATTTCGTTGGTTGTTTTATCCTCGATAATGGAGGCGACCAGTGCTGTTCTTTGCTTTTCCGTAAGGTCTTCTTCGATGATGCTGTCTACGTAAGAGAGCATTTCTGCCCGTTCGGTAACATTATCGGGTTGCGGTGCATTATCGGCAATAAAACTAGGTGTATAATCCCCCGATTCTGTTTCGGTCATACTGTTTAAAGAGTTGTCTTGCCATCTTTTGCGGCGCAGCTCAGTAAGGGCGACAGAGACGGCAATTTTATGTGCCCAGGTGGTGAATTTACTGAGACCGGCGAAGGTGTTGAGTTTTTCGAGAATCTTGAGGAGTGCTTCTTGCGCAAAATCTTCGGCAAGGCTATCAAATTCTAAAGCAGATGTTTGTATTTGATTAAGTAATCCTCGTTGCAGACCATTGACCAATATTTGATATAAATCAGATACGGCCGTTTCATGGTTGGGATGATCCGATTGTAATTCAGCTAGCCATTGTTCGTTCGTTCGAGTAGTCACGGCGGTATTATAACGCAGAATTCTAACAATGGGATTACAAAAAGTATTCAGTTAGAAAGTTTTCAGTAATTAGTTGCGTGTAGCATTGAAAACTGAATACTGGAGATTTTAGATGAGTGAATGTTACGATTTAATCGTTATTGGGGCGGGTTCGGCTGGATTAACGGCCGTAAAATTTGGCGCTCGTTTAGGATTAAAGGTTGCGCTTGTTGAAAAGCATAAATTGGGCGGTGATTGTACTTGGACGGGTTGTGTGCCTAGCAAAGCGCTGCTTTATGTTGCCAAAACAGCCCATACAATGCGAATGGCTGACCAAGTAGGGCTTGTTGCAGTATCGCCCCAAGTAGATATGAAGCGAGTTAAAGCGTACATTGAAAAAACGATCCGTACCGTTTACGCTCATGAAACCCCAGCAATAGTGGAACAGTGGGGGGCATCCGTCTACTTTGGGGCAGCAAAATTCTTAGATGCCTATCGTGTGCAAGTGGGGGAGGCGATTTTAGAGGGCAAGAAAATTATCTTAGCGACAGGAGCACACCCTTTTGTGCCCCCGATTGATGGTCTTGCCGATGTACCTTATTTCACTTATGAACAAATTTTTGACAACGACAACTTGCCGACTCATTTGCTAATCATTGGAGCGGGGCCGATTGGTTTAGAACTGGGGCAAGCGTATGCGCGGCTTGGTGCAGCTGTAACGATTATTGACGAGGTAATCTTGCCCGCTGATGAACCTGAGGTTGGTCAATTGATGACGCATCTTTTGGCTAAAGAGGGCGTGCAATTTGTGGATGGTTTGGTAACGGCCGTTACTTACGAAAATAACACCCATAAAATCCATGTACAAGGCAATAAAGAGCAGATCATCACCGGCGATCAACTACTTGTGGCCACAGGTCGCCATCCCAATGTGCAAGGTTTAGATTTGGAAAAGGCTGGCGTTGCTTACTCCGCAGCAGGCATTGAAGTTGATAAACAGTTAACCACAACGCAAAAGCATATTTATGCTGTTGGTGATTGCACAGGTGGTTTGCAGTTTACTCATTTAGCAGGACGGCAAGGATATACGGCCGTTCGTAACGCATTTTTGCCTGGCAATGGCAAAGGACGTCCTGCAATCATGGGCTGGACGACGTTTACTGATCCTGAAATCGCGCATGTTGGCTTAACCGAAGCAGAGGCGTGGGAACAGTATGGGGCATCTGCCTGGGCCGTTACCCAATCGCTAGATCGTGTTGACCGTGCAGTTACCGATAATGCGCCAGCTGGATTTATCAAAATTGTGCGTCATAAAAGTGGACGCATCCTTGGCGCAACAATCGTCGCCCCAAGAGCTGGGGAAATGATTAGTGAACTATCAGTAGCGATGACAAATGACGTTAAAATTCGGGGCATTGCTGATACAATTCACCCTTATCCATCCTATTCTGTTGGTTTACAATTGGTGGCCGCAGATGAAACACAGGATGACTTTTTTGAAAGTAAAATCGGCCAAATCGCAAAACGATTGGCATAAGAAAATACGATATTTTGAGAAGAGGAATAATTAAATGGATATGCTTACTAAGGGCAAAATTGTAATGTTTTCTACAAGCTGGTGTTCAGATTGTAGTCGAGCCAAATATATCTTAGATGAGTATGGTATTGAATATATCAATATCGATGTGGATGAAGATCAGGCAGGCTTGGCATTTGTTAAAGACGTTAATCAAGGGAAACGGATTGTGCCTACAATTGTATTCCCTGATAAGACAATTCTTGTTGAACCATCTACCCAAATGCTTGCTGAAAAGTTGGAGGTTAAACTATAAGTTTTTGGCTATTTTGGTCAATGCCAAAAATTCAAGTTGAATGGCTTGCTTTTGGCACTTGTACAAAGTGGGTAATGTAAAAAGAGCCTGAAAAGGCTCTTTTTTTAATTTGTAGGATTTACGGTAAAGCGATATCCTGTGCCCCGCTCAGCAACCACATAAGAAGGCTCACTGGGATTCACTTCTATCTTTTGTCGCAGACGATGAACATGCACATGCAACCGATCTTCTTGTGCATCTTGCATGGGCCAAATGCGATTGAGTAAGAATTCAGTCGTCACAATGCGCCCCGAATTTCTAACTAGAATATAAAGAAGTTTTGATTCTGTTGGTGTCAGAGAGATGGATTCACCCTGAACGATGGCTTCGCGACCCGGGAAATTGACCATGAGCCGTTCATCAATACGTGTTGTGGACTCTAACGTGTAGTTATAGTTGCCCATACGCCGCAAGACGCGGCCTACACGTGCGGTCAGTTCATCTGGGTTGAATGGTTTGACGATGTAATCTTCGGCGTATTTTTCAAGTCCTTCGATAATTGTTTCTTCTGTATTAACGGCCGTTAACATGATAATCGGCACGTCACTAAATTCACGCAATGCATGACAAAACTCAAAACCGCTCATTAAGGGCATATGCAGATCAACGATTGCCAAATGAGGCATCCCATGACGATTGATCATTTTTAATGCATCCTGCCCAGAAACGGCCGTTAACACCTCATATCCTCCCATTTCCAGCGTATGCTGAACAATACGAAGCGTATAAGTGTTATCATCCACTGCAAGAATACGTTGTGATTCAACTGGAGAGTCTAACATACCTATAAAGCAACCCCATGCTTAAAAAAGATTTGAATATTATAGTACAAGATTCACATAAATATAAGCAGATTGCTAGAATTTAGTCAAACCAAAGCGAAAATTTACCTAAAATCCAAATATCCCAATTACCTAAATCTGCCTATTGTAAAAAGAGATTTAATAAATAAACCCTGTTAAACATAACTGTAACCACGAAAAACGAGACAAGCTAACCCAAAATCATTGCCATTGCTTTCATTTCTGTTAGAATTTCTCTCCCGTTACCATTGCCCTTGTTACATGCATGTGTTATAACAGTGGGCGGTATATGAGATATATTTCACAAATCAAATTTTAAGGAAAGTGGAGCGGAGAAACTAAGTGTATACAGATTGGCAATTTATTTTAATTTTCATCGTAATAGCTCCTATTTTGCCAGCAGTTCCCATGTTTGTGAACTGGTTGTTGGGACCCAAAAAACCAAACCTGATTAAACAAGATACCTATGAATGTGGTGTTGAAACGGTAGGAGACTCTTGGGTGCAATTCAAAGTGCAATACTATATTTATGCTCTCGTATTTGTTGTCTTTGATATTGAAGCCGTATTCTTGTTCCCAATTGCTGCTGCTTACGATCAACTAGGATTGTTTGCAATTGGGGCAACCCTATTGTTTATTCTTTTGCTTGCAGATGGACTCGCCTACGCATGGGGTAGAGGTGTCTTGAAGTGGATTTAATCCTTCAGGACAAATGAAACAATCCGATTTATAACGAAAATCTTGAACCAAATCCAATATCGCGTTTCATAAAGATATTAAATGCGAAGGATTGGTTTTAACAACAAGACAAATTTTTTACTTTGAATTGCTAGAGACTTGCCTATTCAAGGCGAGATTCTCCTTGTCATTTGAAAATTGATACCTTTAAAGGTTGAGTTGGCATGTCCAACTCATGATCTTGTTTGTTGTTTTTTGAACAGTAGATCAGCAATAGCATTTAATTCTAAGGAAACTTAGTATGAGTTTAAACGAAATCTTACAGCTTGTTATTAGCATATTTGACCTTACAGTTGATGATTTCCTGCGCGAAATGTATCCAGATCAACCTTGGGTTGAACCTACAATTGACGTGTTAGGCATTATGATCATGAGCACAATTTTACTCCTATCCATCTTCTTTATTGGCTGGGTAGAACGTAAAGTGTTGGCTCGGATGCAAGACCGTATTGGTCCCAACCGTGTTGGGGGACGCTATGGTTTACTGCAAATGGTCGCTGACGTTGTCAAAATGATGACAAAAGAAGTGATCATTCCAACAGGTGCAGATAAGTTGTCTTATCTTCTAGCGCCTGTCATCAGCATGATTACTTCATTACTATTATTTGCAGTTGTTCCTTGGGCACCTGGCGTTATTGGGGTTGATTTGCCCGCAGGTTTATTTTATGCGCTCGCCATTAGTTCAATTTCTGTTGTTGGTCTGATACTGGCAGGATGGGGGTCTAATAATAAGTACGCTTTGCTTGGTGCATTTCGTGCTGTTGCTCAGCTAGTTAGTTACGAAGTGCCTCTCATATTAGCCTTGTTAGTTCCTGTATTGTTAGCGCGAACATTATCTACAGTAGGCATTGTCGAAGCACAATCCATTCCTTTCATTTTCTTTGTGCCTGTTTCCGCTTTAATCTTCTTTATTTCTGCCTTAGCAGAGACAGGGCGTTCTCCTTTTGACTTGTTAGAAGCAGAATCAGAGATTGTTGCTGGCTTCCACACCGAATATACGGGGATGTTCTTTGGCTTATTTATGGCTGCTGAGTACATCGCTATCATGTTTATGTGCTTTATTTTCTCGACTGTTTATTTAGGTGGGTATCGTTTCTTTGGTTTAGAAACATTGGTTCTGCCTAATGTTATGGTGGGTTCATTTGCACTTGGTGATATTGCTATTGGTAATATTATTGCTATTAATGTGTTGTTGCTTAAAGGAGCTGCTGTTTTCTTCGTTTTTATGTGGCTGCGCGCAACACTCCCCCGTTTCCGAATTGATCAATTATTAGATTTCAACTGGAAATTTATGGTTCCCTTGTCCTTGGTTTTGTTGTTTGCTGTTGCCATTGCAGACAAGATTGTGGAATCTTATGGTTTAACTGATTTAGGTCGTATGTCTGTTCACTTGATTATTAATATTGTCATTGCTTACGTCACAGTTGAAATTTTACGCTGGCGTGCACGCGTGAAACGTGAAAAGGTAGAAGGCCCAAGTCCTGACAAGTGGCAGGCCGAACCTGTTTTGGCAGATTCATCAGATGATGCGCATTTGGCGCATGCAGATTAATTATTTTACTGGAGTAGGCTCGTGACTATTGAGCAATTTGTCTTCATACTTGTGAGTTTGATCACAATCGCATCCGCAATTGTAGTTGTTACCAATCGCAACTTATTCCACGCAGCACTAGCAATGATGTTGTCATTCTTAGGAGTAGCTGGAATTTATGTGACATTAGATGCAGGGTTTATGGCTGCAGCACAGTTGCTTGTGTACATTGGTGCAATTTCAATTCTTATCATATTCGCCATCATGTTAACCCGTCGAATGATGCAGACGCATGAAACGCCGTTTAACTCACAAACTGGGTTGGGTTTGATTACCGCATTGGTGGGGTTTGGCATTGCTGCCTTCACATTAAATCGTTTTTGGGGCAATCCAGATTTACAACAAGCATTTGGCCAAAAATCAGACGTGACCCCCCCGACTGTGCTGGCTGATTCGATTACTAAGTTAGGTGAATCATTGGTAGATCCTGGTTTGTATGCCTTGCCCTTCTTGGTGGCTTCAATGTTGCTTTTGGCAGCATTGATTGGGGCTGTTTATATTGCTTGGCCTCGCCAACAAATTGGGGGTACGGAGGAGGAGTTATGATTCCATTAACATGGTATTTACTGGTTGCAGCACTTCTCTTCAGCATTGGCTTGTTTGGCGTTTTTTCTCGTCGCAATGCTGTAGGAATCTTGATGGCCGTAGAGTTGATGCTGAATGCAGTGAACATCAATTTGATTGCCTTTTGGCGTTATGGGGTTGTTGTTAATCCTGTAACTTCTGAAGCATTGCCACCAACAGGTTGGGCATGGGCTATTTTTGTGCTCACGGTTGCTGCAGCAGAAGCGGCTGTTGGTTTGGCCCTTATTATTTCTGTGTATCGTCGTCGGGACTCTGTCGTCGCCGAAGATTTAGATTTGTTGAAGAATTAAACCGGACGGGAAGAGATAGGTTTTATGTCTCCAGAAACATTACAAACAATCACTTGGCTCATCCCTGCTGGACCATTGTTGGCGTTTTTCCTAATTGCGCTGTTTACGAATAAAAATCGTACGCTCAGTTGGGTTGTCGCATGGTCTGGTGTGATAGCCGCATTAATTTTAAGTTGGACGGTGGTGTTTTATATGGTCGGCACTTTTCTGAATGATAAAGCAGAATTGGACCATCACCCTGTTCAGATTGCTGATGCGATAGATTGGATCCCTGTTGGCCCTTGTGTGGTTGATGGGGGTGGTGACTGCTTAAGTTGGGTTGACATGGGCGTGGCTGTAGATGGCTTGACCTCTATTATGCTGTTCATGGTTCCCTTAGCAGTCTTTATGATTTTTGTCTATAGCGTTGGCTATCATAATTTTGGTAAACCGAGAGGGACACAGCCCGGTGTGCCTAATCATGGAAAAGAAGATCCGATGTTCTCGCGCTTTTTTGGCTATATGAGCCTTTTCGCAGGGGCAATGTTGATTCTTGTGGTAACAGACAACCTGCTTGGCCTGTTCGTTGGCTGGGAAATTATGGGGTTCTGTTCTTACTCTTTGATTGGGTTCTGGTATGCACGCGAATACCATTTAGGGCCCGACGATATTAAACATATTCCACCTTATCAAGCGGCAAAGAAAGCGTTTATGACGACGCGGGTTGCTGATGTGGTCATGTTGCTAGGTATTGTCTTTTTCTACCGTACATTTGGCACGTTGAACTTCTCTGAAGCATTGTCTGCGCATAGTTTGGAACATGCGATTGCGGACCCCAGAATTGGTATTGTTGCTTTAGGCATTATGACCTTGCTGCTGTTTACCGGTACAGTTGGTAAATCAGCACAGTTCCCATTGCACACTTGGTTGCCAGATGCGATGGAAGGCCCGACACCGGTTAGTGCGACTATCCATGCGGCAGCGATGGTTTCCGCTGGTATTTACTTTTTGCTGCGCATCTTTCCTTTGGTTGCGGTTTCAATTGAAGGTGTTGAAGGCGTAGGCTGGGTTATAGCTGGTATTGGTGCCTTTACTGCATTTCTGGCGGCAACGATTGCCGTTGCGCAAAATGATGTCAAAGGTGTCCTTGCTTATTCCACAATTTCACAGTTGGGTTTTATGGTCGCTGCGATTGGAATTGGTGGCTATATTGCGGCTGCATTCCACTTGTTTACACACGCCTTCTTTAAGGCGCTGCTCTTCCTGGCTTCTGGTTCTGTGATTCATGGGATGGAACATGGGGCGGAGCATGTGCATGACCATCATACAGATCCGCAAGATATGCGCTATATGGGTGGTTTGCGCAAGAAGATGCCGATTACCTTCTGGACGTTTTTGATTGGTGGTTTGGCGCTTTCTGGTTTGCCGTTTGTGACGGCGGGTTTCTGGTCTAAGGATGAAATTTTGGCAGAAGCGTTCCAACTTGGTTTTATTGAAGGTGATTTTAGAGCGATCATGGTTTTCGTGATGTTGGCGGTTGCTGCCTTTATGACGGCGTTCTATACCATGCGCCAAATTAGCATGACGTTTGCGGGTGAGCCACGTACGCCTCTGGCAGAACATGCCCATGAAAGCAATGGTTTTATGACGATTCCGTTGATTGTGTTGGCTGTTTTTGCTGTTGGTGTGGGTTGGTCTGGTATTTCCTCAAAGTTGTTTGGCACGGAAGGTCTTTTTGTCAACTATTTCCATGATTTTGTAGGGTCTACGTTGCACGAGACGATGCATGAGTTATATGAGATGCATCTTGTCGCGCACCCCATACAAACATTGGAATGGAATTGGGCACCGTTGAGTACCTCGGTTGTTGTGGCCTTAGGCGGTTTGTTCTTTGGTTGGTTGATGTACGGCCGTAAACAAATCTCTGCTGATCGTCCAGACCCATTGGTCAAAGCGCTTGGCCCGTTGCACACCTTCTTACAAAACAAATGGTATTGGGATGAGTTGTACGACGTTGTTTTCTATCGCCCCACTATTTGGATTTCAGAGAAATTCGTTCCTTTGTTTATTGATAAAGGGATTATCGACGGCATTTTGCATATCATTGCCCGCAGTATTTACTGGTTTGGTCAATATGTTAAACGGTTTGAAGAACTTGTCTTTGGCGATGCAGTGGATTGGGTCAAGGATCAATTCCTGGCTCTTGCTAAAGAGTCTCGCCAACTACAAACCGGTAAGATTCAAGAGTATTTAGCCGTTTCTGGTTTAATTGCGGCCGTATTTGCCTTCTGTTTAATTACATTGGTCAACTACGGTTGGTTTGACAAAATTCAAGTTTGGTTTAGCCAAATCTTTTAGTTAGTTAGGAAATCACATGGATCAGTTGAACGAAAATATCCTAACCATCACGATCTTTTTCCCGGCAATTGCAGCGCTTGTTCTTGCTTTAATGCCTGGGGATGCAAAAAATACGGTTCGGAGATTAGCCCTCATTTTAAGTCTGGTTCCACTGTTTTTGGTGTTGTATATGTGGTTTAATTATGACCGTACAACAGCAGATTTGCAGTTTGTAAATGTTGCAGAGTGGTTCCCCCTAATTGGGTCAAGTTATGTGGTGGGCATCGATGGTATTACCTTGCCATTATTCTTATTAACCGCGATTTTGACACCTTTAGCGATTTTGGCCTCTTTCAAAATTGAAGAAAAAGTAAAACTTTATATGGCTTTGTTTCTGATTATGGAAACAGCGATGTTTGGCTTGTTTGCCTCGATGGATTTACTTGTCTTCTTCGTATTTTGGGAGTTTGGCTTGGTTCCGATGTACTTCATCATCAAGATTTGGGGTGGGGCGGATCGGAATTATGCATCGTTTAAGTTCTTTATTTATACGATGGCGGGTAGTTTAGGTTTGCTCCTCGCTATTCAGGTCATCGGCGTTTCCATGGGCACCTTTAACATTCCTGAGTTGATGGATGTGTGGGTGAACATGCCCAATGATGTTTTACTTCCTGTCATTGGCAGTGTCTCTGTGGGTTGGTTGAAAGGGATTGCTTATGTGGCGTTCTTTATTGCCTTCGCGATCAAAGTGCCGATTTGGCCCTTCCATACCTGGTTGCCTGATGCGCATACGCAGGCACCAACAGCGGGTTCAATGATTTTGGCAGGTGTTTTGCTGAAATTGGGAGCCTACGGTTTCATCCGTTTGGTGATTCCTTTGTTCCCAGAACAAGCCAATACAACGGCTGGTATTTTGGCAACGCTAGGGATGATTAGTATTGTACTTGGTGGGTATGCTGCGTTTGGTCAATGGGACTTTAAACGGTTGGTCGCTTACTCTTCTGTAAACCATATGGGTTTTGTGGTGATGGGGATTGCGGTAATGGCTTACGTTTACGGCCGTTCCTTTGAAGCCAAAGTTATGGAAGATGCAATCTTGGCCACCAGCGGTGCCGTGTTCCAAATGGTTAACCATGGACTGTCTGCTGCAGGGATGTTCTTCCTTGTTGGTGTCATTTATGAACGCACCCATACCCGTGACTTGAAACGGTATGGGGGTATTTGGTCTGTCTTGCCCGTTTATGGGGTTATCCTTATTTTTACCAGCATGGCCTCACTTGGGTTGCCCGGTTTGAACGGCTTTGTTAGTGAGTTTATGGTTGTTGCAGGTTCTTGGGATATCTTCACCGTACAACTTGCCATCTCAATGCTTGGTCTGTTAATCACGGGTGCCTACATCTTGAAAGGGATTGGAGCCACTTTGCATGGCCCCACAAAATCGGAATGGCTTAGTTTGGAGAAGATGACATTCCGTGAACATATGGTTATTTGGCCATTGATGGCTTTGATGCTCAGTTTGGGTGTTTGGCCGCAATGGATACTTGTCTTTATTAACGATACAGTAACCCGAATATTTCTTGGTTAAAAGGTAAAAACCTACTTTGGTTGGTTTGGGCCTGGTTTAATTATCTTCGGAGATTGGGAAGAGAATTTATGGAAAGTCAATTTCCCTTTTTAACTATCATTGCTTTATCGCCTATCGCTATGGCAGTTCTTATTTTGCTGTTGCCGAAAGAGCGAAAAGAAAATGCCCGAATGTTGGCATTGGCCGCGATGATCCTAGGGTTGGTTTTATCCCTTTGGGTTTATTTTGGCTACAACATTCCAGCAGCAGGAACCCTTTGGGCGGATTCATTGCAGTTTGTTGAGATGCACGAATGGATTCCGGGCTTAGGTATCAATTATATTGTTGGTGTCGACGGATTGAGTGCAACTTTGGTGTTGTTGACATCTATTGTCGGCTTAGGTGGCGTGTTGATTTCGTGGAGCATTGAAGATCGTCCGCGTGAATTCTATGCCTTTTTCATGTTGTTGGTAGCAGGTGTACAGGGTGTATTTGTTGCTGTGGATGCATTCTTGCTCTTCTTCTTCTATGAGTTGGCCGTGCTCCCCATGTACATCATGATTGCCATGTGGGGCTGGAAGGAACGTCGTGAATATGCGTCGATGAAATTGACCTTATATTTATTGATTGGTAGTTTCATCTCATTTATCGCCTTCCTTGTCCTTTACTTCCAATTGCCGGTTCCAACTTTCGATTTGCGTGTGTGGGCAGAACATATCTTCCCATTTGACACGCAAATTGTGGTTTTTATGCCCCTCTTCTTGGGGTTTGCAATTTTGGCAGGTACATTCCCCTTCCACAACTGGTCTCCTGATGGTCACGTGGCGGCACCAACGGCCGTTTCTATGATTCATGCGGGTGTATTGATGAAGTTAGGTGCCTACGCTTCTCTTCGGGTTGGTATCCAAATCCTTCCCGATGGAGCTGTACACTGGATGCCCTTCGTCATCCTACTCTCATTGATCAATGTGGTTTATGGTTCATTTATTGCCATGCGCCAACGGGATATGAAATACCTCATCGGGTATTCCAGTGTGAGCCACATGGGTTTGGTTGCTATGGGTTTGGCGACGATGAACATCAACGGATATACCGGAGCTGGTGTGCAGATGGTCAGCCATGGTGTGATGACCGCGCTCTTCTTCTCTGTCGTCGGTATGATTTACGACCGTGCGCATACACGGAGCATGGATGAGTTGAGCGGGATGGCCAAAGCTGTTCCCTTGGGTGCCGTTGCTTTCACCATCGGTGGTTTGGTTTCCATGGGTATGCCCGGTCTATCTGGTTTCGTTGCTGAATTCCCCATCTTCTTGGGCGTATGGCAAGGGAATGGGATGGACTTTACCGGTGCGTTTGACCTAAATCCTTCGAATTTTTATCGTTGGGTCGCCATCATTGCTATTCCTTCTATTGTGATTACAGCGGGCTATGTGTTACGTGCTGTCCATACCGTCTTCTTTGGCGAATATGAAGGAGACAGGTGGCACGATATGCGCCCTATCTTGGCAATTGATAAATTTACGCTCATTATGTTTGTCGTTATTTTAATTGTAATTGGTGTGTTCCCCAATGTGATTGTTCCGATGGTCGAGTCGGGAATGTCACCAGTCATTGCTCGCCTTGACACTGCCGCAGAAACAGCTACGGTGCTCGATTCTGTGCAAATAGGCGTAACCAATCTCATTCAATGGTTGGGAGGTGCATAAGTGAATTTTGAACCGACCTCTACGTGGTTCCTCGCACTTGCCCCAGAAATAGCACTAATTGTTTTATTGGTCGCTATTCAAATCTACAGCCGTGTTTTGCCTGCGGACAGACAACGCTCTGTAGGAATTATGACGGCGTGGGGAGCCTTGGCTATCCTCCTGTTAACAGTTGGCTTATGGTTATTTGCTGGTGTGCCAGGAGAATCTGCAGATTTGCAGGAAACGCTTATTTGGGGAGGCATGATTCGAAACGACATGATTACACTAGTCTTCCGTGTCATGTTCTTGTTTGCTCTGATGATGACAGCACTCATTTCAGCAGATGTACCTCGCTTACAGTCAATTGAGTATTACGCCCTTTTGATTATTGCCACGATGGGCTTTAGCTTGATGGCCGCCTCGTCTGACCTGATTATGCTTTATATTGCCCTAGAAATGGCTAGTATTTCATCTTATATTTTGGCTGGTTTCTTGAAGAATGAAGATCGTTCGACAGAAGCGGGGATGAAGTATTTTGTTTATGGTGCCTTTGCTACGGGTATCATGCTGTATGGAATGAGTTTGTTGTTTGGGTTAACAGGGCAGACCAATATTTATTTGATTGGGAGTGCAATTATTAATTTGCCACCTGCTGAATCATTACAAGGTAGTGAACAAATATTATTACAAAATGTAAATGGTGTTTTGTTACTAGCTGCTGTAACGATTGTTGTTGGCTTCGGCTTTAAGATTTCGGCTGTGCCTTATCACTTTTGGACGCCTGATGTCTATGAAGGTAGTCCAACACCATTTACTGCTTTCGTCTCTACAGCCTCAAAAGCTGCTGCCTTTGCCATTTTTATCCGTGTGTTTACTGCTGGTGTATTTGGTGTGCCGGAACAAAACAGTACATGGTGGGCGATGCTAGTCGCTATGTGTATTATCACCATGACACTTGGTAATTTTGCTGCTATCTTCCAGGGTAATATTAAGCGGATGTTAGCCTACTCTAGTGTGGCTCAAGCAGGTTATGCTTTAATTGGGTTAGTTACTTTTACACCTGATGGGGCAGGAGCGACTATGTTCTACTTGCTCATGTATGTCTTTACCAATATTGCTGCTTTTGGCGTGATTATTGCGGTCACTTCTTCTTCCAAATCAGAGAATATGGAAGAGCTGTATGGATTAAATAAACGCTCTCCTTATCTTGCCTTGGTGATGATGATTGCCTTGCTTTCATTGGGTGGGATTCCGCCAACGGCTGGCTTTGTGGGTAAATTCTTTATCTTCCAAGCGACAGTTAATGCTGGATATTGGTGGTTAGCATTACTTGGTATCTTGAATGCATTTGTGGCGCTTTACTACTATTTAAATGTGATCAAATATATGTATTTGTACGACTCTGACCGCGAAGAAGTGCCGATCCCGGTATCCCGTTCGATGGGAATCGGATTGGCGTTATCAACGTTGGCTGTCATTTTGTTGGGTGTATTTGCTTCCCCAGCATATGAATGGACTTTAGAAGCGGCTGGCGCGTTTTATACGCTTGTTGGCGGTTAACATCTTTCCTGAATCGTTGTAAAAAACGTTTAATAAAATAATACAAACTTTGCTCAATTTGTAAGATGATTCTTATAAGTTGAGCATCGTTTTATATGTGCAGAGACTCATCTAACTGAGATTTTTGTATTAAAACTACTTAGTTTATTTATAAAAAGGGCGAATTTTCGTTGTCACAACATTCGTTTGTGATATAATGCGCAAACTCGCAACAAGGTTAAAATTATTGTGAAGCAGAACAAAGAACAAATCAATACATCAGCATTGCTTGCTAGTGTTGTTGGGCAAGTGGGGTGTTTGATTGTTTTCATCGTATTCATCGCCTTGGGCGCGGGGCTGTTACTCGATAGACTCCTGGGTACGACCGCATTATTTACAATATTGTTCATGGTAGGCAGCGTGCCAGTTGCGTTATATTTTACTGTGCGCTTAAGCCTCACTGCGATGAATCGCGCCCAAATTAAACTTGAAGAACAGAAGACAGTAGAAACAAATTCTGATGATTTAAATAATATGGAGGACAATACAACCACATGAAAAAACGGTATATCATCTATCTTGGTGTACTCATATTGATCTTTTTTGGTGGGGTATTCGGCCTGGATCCTGTGAGTGGTTGGTTAGGTTTAGACTTTTCTTTTGCTCCAGTACGGCCGTTTATTCAATTGCCCGGTGAAGTCTGGTTGAAATGGCCCAAAGACAGTTTTCTTTATGGTCCCTTTAGCTATGGTTTAACCAATACCTTTGCATCAGCATTGTTGGCGTTTACAGCAATCATTGTTTTTGCAATTCTCATGAAACCTCGTTCACGTTCCGCAGATGAAGTTCCAACTGGCGGTTACAACATGTTCGAGATGATTTTTGAAATTGCTTATAACTATGTTGAACGCTCTGCTGGTAAATGGACAAAAGCATTTTTCCCCTTCTTCATGACCTTTATCCTTTGGATTCTGTTCGCGAACTGGTTTGGTTTGGTTCCTGGATTTGACTCGATTGGCATTTGGGAAAATGTGCCCCATTTTGAAGCTGAAAAAGCAGAAAAGGCAGCTTTACAGGCTGGTGCTTCCGAAGAAGAAGCACATCACATTTTTGAAGAAGTTGAGCACGCTGTAGAAGAAGCAAATGATGAAGCATTGCGCCGTGGAATCTTTTTGGTAAACCCTCGTCCAGATGAAAATGACGAAAATCCAGAAGGGTCAGTTTGGTCAATCGTTCCATTCTTCCGTCCTGCAGCAACTGATTTGAACTTTACACTGGCCATCGCCATTATTTCGGTCATTATGACCCAATATTATGGGATGCGTGCGCAGGGATATAAGTATTGGGCAAAATTCCTTCCATTCTTTCCTTTTGATAGAACGAGAGGGGATAAAATTGCTAAAAACCCGCTGGCGCTCATGGATGTTTTGGTTGGTCTATTGGAGCTTGTCAGTGAAATATTCAAGATAGTCTCCTTTGCCTTCCGGCTTTTAGGTAACATCTTTGCGGGTATGGTTCTTTTGTTTGTAATTGCATCATTGTTGCCAGCGGCAAACCTCGTCTTCTACTTCTTAGAGTTTGGTGTTGGTGCATTGCAAGCTGTTGTATTCGCTTTGTTGACCCTCACCTTTATGTCTGGGGCGACACATAGCCATCATTAATCTCAAAACGCCTTAGGCGAAGCGCTATGGTTGACACATAAAAATGTTGGCTGTAGGCGAGAACTTTGTATGTAAAATACGCGAATCGCATAGGGTTCGTGTTCTGAAAAGAAAAATTAAGATAAGAAATAAAAGAAATTTGTTCGGAGGATATACAAAATGGATGCTGAATCTGCAGCTCTTATTGCATTAGGTCTTAAATATTTAGGTGCTGGTCTCGCAATGACTGGTGCTATCGGTGCTGGCGCTGGTGTTGGTATCGTTGTTGGTGGTGCTGTGCAAGGTATCGCCCGTAATCCAGATGCATCTGGTGAAATCCAAAGTAACATGATTTTGGGTGTTGCGCTCGCGGAAGCGGTTGCTATTTATGCGCTTGTTGTTGCTTTGATTCTTATTTTCGTTGCGCCTGTAGGCTAAGGAATTGAGGGCTGATTGATGCGTTTTAAGTATCAAGTAAGCTTTAATTTAAAGAGAGGAATGATATGGACGCACTAGGTATTAATATTGGTTACCTTGTCATGCAGATTGTTCTCTTCGTGATTTTGTTCTTGGTCTTGCGGGGATATCTCTATAACCCAATTATCAAGGTCTTGGAAGAACGGAAAGCGAAGATTGCAAAAGGTTTAGAAGATGCACGTCAAGCGGCAATTGCCCGTGATAATGCAGATGCCGAAGCGAAAAAAGTTTTGGATGATGCACGTGCAGAAGCAGCTAAAATTCGTCAAGAAGCATCTGTACAAGCAGATGAACAAGCAGCAGCAATTCTTGCAAAAGCAAATGAAGATGCGAAAGCTGTTGTCGCCGGCGCGACTGATGAAGCAGAAGCGGAACGGAATCGTATTTTAGCGGATATGCGCTCACAAGTTGCGGCAATCGCGGTTGCTGCAGCAAACAAAGTTATTGGCGAATCTTTGGATGAAAAACGTCAACGCACATTGATTGACAATTTCTTTGCGGCTGTGCCTGCCGATGCAACGGCCGTTGAAGGTGCAAGTGCGATTGTAACCAGCGCTTTGCCCTTGACTGATGCTGAACAGGCAAAAGTTAAAGAATCTTTGAAAGCTGCTTCAGTAGAGTTCAAAGTAAATCCAGCGATTTTGGGTGGTTTGGTCGTGCGTGTTGGTGACCAAGTTGTCGACAATAGTGTTGCTAGCCAAATGTCTGCATTGAAGGATTCATTAGCATAGGTGGAACTTTAATAGCGTTGTGCTGAAAGCCCTTCGCGAATAAACCGCTCTTGTTAATTGGTGAGAAGAAGAATTGGGGTACGGCCGTATCTGTTACGGTCGTACCCTTATTTTTTTCCTTATTTATTGTGGAGGGTGTCTTGTGCAATTACCAGAAGATTTTGTAAAGCCCAATTATAACGGCCGTTCCATAGCGAATATTCCCGCAACCGTTGCCAAAATTACAGGGGTTCCTTTTTCGGGATTGATGCCCCTTGAAGATAGCTTGTGGCAAAATACAGCACAAAATTCAAATCGTGTTGTGGTTTTGTTGTTAGATGCTATGGGATGGAATTTAATCCAGAAATGGCGTAAAGAGTTATCATTTATTTTGGATCGAGCATCAGTTATTGAACCCATCACGTCTGTTTGCCCATCTACAACCACAGTTGCCTTAACTTCATTTTGGACAGGTCATGGCCCTGCCGCGCATGGCTTAGCTGGTTTGACCCAATTTCTGGGTGACTATGCTGTGGGGACACAGATGATCTCTTTCACGCCAACATTCGACCACTATCCCGATGCGTTGATCAATGCGGGGTTGGATTTGACGCAGTTTTTGGCTGTTCCCGGAATGGCGGAGCAGTTGGCGCGGGGGAATGTATCAACTTACGCTTACAAGGGGCGAGAGATTGTTGATTCTGCCTTAAGTAAGATGCATGGGCGCGGTGTAGTTGGCAATTATGGG